>CANODN010000198.1 GCA_947564765.1 uncultured Roseburia sp.
GGGATATACAAAAAAGAACCGGCGGAGAGATTTATATCGGAATTGTAGGGCCGGTTCGTACAGGAAAATCCACTTTTATCAAGCGTTTTATGGATATTATGGTGCTGCCCAATATGGAAGACGAAAACAGCAAAGCAAGAACGGTGGATGAACTTCCCCAGTCTGCCCAGGGAAAAACCATTATGACCACAGAACCCAAATTTATTCCAAAGGATGCGGCGACCATTCATTTAGACGGTGACGTGGAGGTCAAGGTGCGTCTGATTGACTGTGTGGGATATATGGTGGAGGGAGCCACAGGCCATATGGAAGGAAACAACAAACGTATGGTTAAGACGCCCTGGTTTGACTATGAAATTCCCTTTGTGGATGCGGCCTCCATCGGTACGCAGAAAGTTATCAAGGAGCATTCTACCATTGGAATTGTGGTGACCACAGACGGTTCCTTTGGAGAACTGAGCCGGGACAGTTATCTGGCGGCGGAAGAAAAGACTATCGGGGAATTGAAAACATTGGGCAAGCCCTTTGTCATTGTCTTAAATTCCGAGCGGCCTTACAGTGACGAAACCATAAAGCTGTCAGAGCAGATGACGGAAAAATATCAGATGCCGGTCATTGCAGCAAACTGTGAGCAGCTGAGAAAGGATGATATTCATAAAATACTGGAAAGCATCTTATATGAATTTCCCATTGTAAAAATGGAATTTTATATTCCGAAATGGGCAGAGATGCTGCCTTCTTCAAACCGCATGAAAGAAAATGTCATCGAAAATGCCAGAGGAATTTTAAATGCAGTGACAAAAGCAAAGGATATAAAAATGATTAAAAAACAGGAAAATTCCGAATATATTGCAGATATTCATCTGGATAAAATAGATCTGGCCAAAGGTCTTTTGAAGATCAAAATTGAAATGGAGGATAAGTATTATTACGAAAATATCAGTGAATTGACAGGCGTGCCGATTCAGGGGGAATATCAGCTGATTTCTCTGATCAAAGAGCTGTCGGAACAGAAAAATTCCTATGAAAAGGTAGCAGATGCGGTGAATGCCGTACAGATGAAGGGATACGGCGTCATTCATCCCCAGTTAAACGATATTACACTGGATGAACCGGAGCTGATCCGCCATGGAAATAAATATGGCGTGAAGTTAAAGGCAACGTCGCCTTCCGTGCATTTGATCCGTGCCAATATTGAAACGGAAATTGCGCCGATTGTGGGAAGTGAGGAGCAGGCGAAGGATTTGATCGAGTATATCAAAGCAGGACAGGATACGGAGAGCGGAATCTGGGATACCAATATTTTCGGGAAATCGGTAGGAGAGCTTATGGAAGACGGGATTCGCAGTAAGATTTCCATGATGGACGATGAGTGTCAGATGAAATTGCAGGATACGATGCAGAAGATTGTGAATGACAGTAATGGGGGGTTGGTTTGTATTATTATTTGATGGGATGTATGGGGGTTTGGCAAGACGGCCGTTGCGGGGAGGATGTAATTTACCGCCGGGCACGCTCTCGCTAATTGACGCACGCAGCGGTACGTAAGACGCCAAAATACGGCGTCTAAGTACCGGCGGCGTCAAAAAGCCCTGCGGTTAAATTACATCCTCCCCGCAACTACGTTTTGGAAAAATAATACATTTCATAAGAAAAAGTGGCTTGATTTCGGGAGGTGTTGCTGTAATAATCATTGGATTTGGATAAACGCTTGTGTGCAGGAAGAAGGAGCATCCATTCATAACGGGAATTTTGTTATGAATCGATGCTCCTTTTGTATGATATTTTGTGTAAGGATGAAGTTAAATTATTTTACACGAATTTTTAAGGTTGCTTTTTTGCCGTTGTAGGTTTTGACAGTGATAACAGCCGTTCCTTTTTTGCGGGCAGTCACTTTTCCGGTTGGGGATACGGTGGCTACGGCTGTTTTGTTTGATGTATAAGTAAGTTTACTGCTTGCCGAGCCCTTGGGCAGTTTGGGTTTGATTTGGAATTTTTTGCCGGGCTTTAAGGTCTTTTTGCTGGCATTCAGAGTAAGTTTGGCGGGTTTCTTTTTTATGGTTATTTTCACTACGGCTGTTTTTCCGTTGGAGGAGCTTACGGTGATTTTACAGGTTCCGGTTTTTTTGGCGGTGATCAGGCCGTTTGTGTTTACCGCTGCTTTGTTGTTGGAGGGATGATAAGTCAGCTTTGTATTCCATGCGTTCATGGGATAGACGGCTGCCTCCAGTTGAATTTTTTCGCCGACGCCTATGGTGATTTTGTTTTTGGAAATCAGCACTTTCTGAACTTCGATTTTTTTCTCCGGAGCAGGTTCTACGGTGATCTGCATTGCAGCCGTTTTTCCGTTGGCGGAAGATACGGTGATTGCTGCGGTCCCTGCCTGTTTTGCCGTAATCATTCCGGCAGCGGATACGGATGCTACGGAATCGTTGCTGCTCATATATGTGAGGGTTTGATTGGTTGCATTTGCCGGGATGACAGTTGCTGTGATCTGATAGGTTTCACCGATTTTCATTGTCTTTCTGGTATGGGATAATGTTATTTTTTCCACTTCAATATCTGGGTTGATATCCGTATTTTCCCGGTCCAGTTTCCAGTTGCTTAATTTTTCCAGAGCTATGGAGCCGTTCCCGAAGAATTTTATGGGGAGCCAGATGTATCGGACTTCTTCTGAATCCAGGCTGCCTACGCTGTCGCCCACACAGATATAAGTGTTTGTCGTTTCTGTTTTGGCATGGAAAACATGGCTGGTCTGGTTTTTGCTGACAATGTTTTCTAATTTCTGTTCCTCTTGATTCCACATCTGCATTTGGTGAACGGTCCAGGGACCAGCCAGGGAATCGGCTGTTGCATATTGCGGGCCGTCAGGGTCAGGGTTTCCGGCATTGATGATATAATAAGTTCCGTTATGTGCAAAGATACCTCCCTCGGCGTTAAAGAGCGTGCCGGAGTTATTCGTATATTGGAAAGGCTGTGGTTCGCCTTCTATTCTTGTATAGTCATCCGACAATTTTGCCATAAAAAGACCGCCGGTTGCCGTCATGCCGGGATTTCTGGAGCCGTAAATGATATATGCCGTATCGTCGCTGTCTTTATACAGATTGATAAATCCGGATATTTCTCTGGCTCCGGCACCATCGACGAGGGTAAAGGGGCCTTTGATGCTTTTGCTGACAGCGGTTTTCATTCCCGAACCGTTTAACTCAAGCCACATCACGTATTGCTGTTGTGTTTCGTTATAGAGTACCTTTGGATGCGCAATGGAGGTATCGTCTCCGAAGTCGCCCATTGTGCCTTCATACCGCCAGTTATATAAATCAGAAGAACTGTACAGGTGGATACCGGGGTGCTTGAGCTGGCCGTCGGATTCTAAGTCATTGACGCCGAACCAGTACCACTTAGTTTCTCCGTTTTCCGTGACCTGATGAACCTCGCCGCCGCAGGCGTAAACCGGATTGCCGTCTGTGTCGTATAAAATATCGCCGGAAAGTCCGTCAATGGAGTCATTGACGTCTGGTGTCACTGGAATGTCTGGATTTTCCGGAGCGGGCGGTTCCGATTCGCCCGGATCAATGTCTTCTGGTTTCCAGTTGCTTAATTTCTGCAAAGAAATCGTGCCGTCGTTGTAAAACTTTACAGGCAGCCAGACGTATCTGGCGCTGTTTGTTTCGGCAGCATTCCAGCTGTCCGAAATGTTGACATAGATGAGGCCATCGTTTGTATTGACCGGCAGGATACAACTGGTGGGATTTAAATTGGTGATTTCCTTTGCTGCAGTCTGTCCGTTGGCGTCAGACAGCCGCAGAGAGTGTACGGTCCATGTGCCGGTGAGGGTATTTGCTGTGGCATATTGATTTGTGCCGGTATTCACCATATAGTATTTTCCGTTTCTCTGGAATATACCGCCCTGAGCGCTGTCAAGCTTTGTGCCGTCTTTGAAAAAGACAGGCTGTGACGCACCCTTAATATCCATATAATCATCGGTCAGCATTGCGAGAAACAGCTCTTCGCCTTCCTGATAAACCATGTAGACAGTGCCGTTGCTTTCCTGATACGTGGTTACAAATCCGGATATTTTTTCACAGTATTTGATAAATTTGAACGGTCCTTTGATACTGTTGCTGACAGCAATGCATTGTTTTCCGTTATAACCCGGTACCCACATCACATATTGTTTTGTTTTTTCATTATAAAGGACTTTGGGGTGGGCAGTGGGGCAGTTCTTTAAGCATTCGAATACGGTGTCTTTTTCGGCG
>CANODN010000199.1 GCA_947564765.1 uncultured Roseburia sp.
GAATGAGATCATATATGATTTCTTTGACGCTTTAAAATCCCGTTCCAGAGGGTATGCTTCCTTTGATTATGAGCTGAAAGGGTATGTACGGTCTGATCTGGTCAAACTGGATATTCTGATCAATAAGGAAACGGTGGATGCTCTGTCCTTCATTGTGTTTAAAGACAGTGCTTATGACCGGGGAAGAAAAATGTGTGAAAAGTTAAAGGCTGAAATTCCGAGACATCTGTTTGAAATTCCGATCCAGGCAGCAGTGGGCGGAAAGGTAATTGCCAGAGAAACGGTGAAAGCCATGCGCAAAGACGTACTTGCCAAATGTTACGGCGGTGATATTACCCGTAAGAGAAAGCTTCTGGAAAAGCAGAAAGAGGGTAAGAAGCGCATGCGACAGGTAGGCAGTGTAGAAATTCCGCAAGAAGCATTTATGAGTGTATTGAAATTAGATGAGGATTAACAAATGAATGAATTGGAATTGTATATCCATATTCCATTTTGCATGAAGAAATGTAATTACTGCGATTTTTTGTCTGCTCCGGCAGATGAGGAATCGCAGTCTGCGTATATGGAGAGCTTGAAAAGGGAAATTGTTTTTTATGGAAAGCGGCTTAGGGGGAGAAGGCTTTCAACTGTCTATATCGGAGGCGGAACGCCTTCCTGGATGCAGACATTTTATATCAGAGAGCTTTTGGAAACCGTATATGCCTCTTTTCTGGTAGAAGAGGATGCAGAAATTACGATTGAATGTAATCCCGGAACGCTGACCAGAGATAAACTGGAATGCTATAAGGAGCTTGGAATCAATCGGCTGAGTATCGGATTACAGTCGGCAGATGATGAAGAATTAAAGCTTTTGGGAAGAGTTCATACTTATGAACAGTTTCTGCGCAATTATGAGCTGGCAAGAGAATGCGGATTTGGCAACATCAATATTGATCTTATGGATTCTTTGCCCGGGCATACGGTGGAGAAATTTTATCGTACTCTGATGAACGTTATTCGTCTGAAGCCGGAGCATATTTCCTGTTATTCTCTGATTATCGAAAAAGGAACGCCTTTTTATGACTGGTATAAATTTGATGTGGTCAAGCTGCATGCAGGTATGCAGACAGAAGAGCTTCCTATGGAAGACACATCGTATCAGATCGGGAAGATGACGCAGGATCTTTTGGCGGAGCACGGATACATCCGGTATGAAATTTCCAATTATGCCAGAGAAGGATATGCCTGCAGACACAACATCGGCTACTGGCAGAGAACGGAATATCTGGGCGTTGGGCTTGGTTCCTCCTCCTTGCTGGAGGAAACCCGTTACAGTAATATCAGGAAGTTGAGAGATTACATAGAAGCGTCTATGCAGATCGAAGGGAAAACGGCGTATGACGAATCGCTGAAACGGACTGTTTTTTCTACGAATCTCCATGACAGTGCAAACGGATTATTCCGTGAAGAACAAATGGAGGAATTTATGTTTTTAGGGCTTCGTATGCTGGAAGGAATTGAAAAAAGCAGCTTTTATCAGAAATTCGGATTTCCGGTCGGCTTTATCTATCAGGATGTACTGCCGGGACTAAAACAGGAGGATCTGTTGGTAGAGACGCCCACAAGGATATATCTGACGGATAAGGGAATGGATTTAAATAATTATGTGGCGGCGCAGTTTTTATTATAATCATAGCCGTCAGCTTGCCGGAAGGTTGCGAAAATCGGTTTGATATGCTACTATTTTTATAGAAAAATAATTACAAAAAGGCCATAAGGGGGATCATATATGAGATATAAAATGTTATTAGCAGGAAGAAATAACTCTGTGATCGATGATTTTTTTAATCGGGCGGACGATGAATTTGAAGCTTTGACAACCTCTCTTCGTTATACGGATATTATAAGGCATTTGAAATATTTTGAACCGGATATTTTTGTATATTGTATCTATAATGAGACTATGGATATGTTCAGTCAGATGACGAATATTAAAACGCAGCTGAATCAGCATCAGATACCGTTCATTCTCATTGGTTCGAAGGAAGACTGTGAAGAGTTTGAGCGGATCACAGTTCGTATTCCGGATCTGGTTTTGATCAAACCATTGACAGTGGAAGCGATCACAATGCAGATTTTGAATTTTATGGGTGCCTGGAACAGGATGAAACAGGAACGTCTCAAGGCGCAGGAAGAACAGCAGCCGGTTTTGGAAGGGGAGACTGCCGCAGAGGCCGCTCCGAAAAGCAGAAAGCATATTCTTGTTGTAGATGACAGTCCGATTATGCTAAAGACCTTAAAAGAGAATCTTCGGGATGAATATGATATCGCTACTGCAATCAGCGGCAAGGTAGCCATGAAATTTTTAGAACGAAGGAAAACAGATCTGATATTGCTGGATTATGAAATGCCGGAGGAGAGCGGACCTGTTGTATTGGAGAAGATCCGTGCCGGAGAAGATACGAAGGATATCCCGGTGATCTTTTTAACCGGTGTAACAGACAGCGGAAAGATCAGAGAAGCGCTTGTTTTAAAACCGCAGGGTTATCTGCTCAAGCCGATCAACCATGAAAAGCTGATCGAGGCCATTACAAGAGTACTGGGAGAATAACAGGCAGAGAGGATTCGTTTATGAAACAGGATTTTAAGTTAAAACTGACGGATTTTATTGATGTAGAAACATTGCAGAGGATACAGGATGCATTTTCCAGGATGACTGGTATTGCTGTGACCACCATTGACGCAGAAGGAGCAGCAGTGACAGAAGGCACAGATTTTTCCGATTTTTGTATGAAGTATACAAGAAGCTCGGCCATTGGATGCGAGAGGTGTCTGAAGTGTGACCGGGAAGCGGCAGAATTGGCTTTGCAAAAGGGTGCACCGGCTATTTATCAATGCCACGCAGGTCTTTTGAATTTTGCAGCGCCGATTATGACGAACGGACAGCTGTTAGGCTGTTTTATCGGCGGGCAGGCTTTGACGGAGCCTATGGATACTGCTTTGGCACGCAGGATTGCAGAGGAGATTCAGGTGGACCCGGAAGAATACATAGAAGCGGCAGGTCGGATTCGGATTTCAGACCAGGATACGATAGAACATGCGGCAGAATTTCTTTATGTTGTGGCAGGCGTTTTGTCGGATATGGCATATAACAAAAATCTGGTACAGTATACGAATCTGGAGCTGGAGAAATCGGCCAATATGAAATCGGACTTTCTGGCCAATATGAGTCATGAAATCCGTACGCCGATGAATGCGGTGATCGGTATGGCGGAAATGGCGCTGCGGGAGGAACTGCCGCCGGCTGCCAAAGAACATATCAACCAGATCAAAGAATCCGGTAAAGCCTTGCTTACCATTATCAATGACATACTGGATTTTTCCAAAATAGAATCCGGCAAAATGGATATTATTCCGGTGGAATATGAACCGATGTCGATGATCTATGATGTTGCCAATATTGTTATGACGAGACTGAAAGGCAAAGAGGTAGAACTGATACTCTCAGTTTCTCCGGATTTGCCCCACAAATTGATTGGAGATCCGATTCGTATTAAGCAGGTGCTTTTAAATATTGCCAATAATGCGGCGAAATTCACATCAAAAGGACAGATTGTCATTAAAGTAGAGAATAAGAAGATTTCCTCTGATGAGATAGAACTAAGCGTTGCGGTAGAAGATACGGGAATCGGCATCAAGAAAGAAGATATGGGAAAATTATTCCGCTCTTTTCAGCAGGTGGACAGCAAGCGGAACCGCAATATCGAAGGCACCGGCCTTGGCCTTGCAATCTCCAGGCAGCTTTTGACATTGATGAACGGATCTATTCAAACAGAAAGCGAATACAACAAAGGAAGTAAATTTTCTTTTTCCCTGCCTCAGAAAATTGCAGACCAGACGCCTTCTATCGTAGTCAAGGAACCGGAATCCGTACTGGCTGCGGGATTGATTTCCAATCCATACATCAGAGAAGGGTTATATTCTGACCTCAACCGGCTTGGAGTAGAGTATCAGGTATTATCTTCCGAAAGAGATCTTAAGGAATTCCCTTCTGACAAAAAAGTATTTCTTTTTATTGAGCATCCCATGTTTTCAGATATGGTCAAAGAGTATATTAAAAAACGGCCTCAAATTACGGCTGTGCTTTTGATTAATTTCGATGACAATGTCAAATATGATATTTCAAATGTTCTTGTCATCAAGAAACCTCTCTTTGCGCTGATGGGTGAAAACCAAATATTATTACATTTC
>CANODN010000200.1 GCA_947564765.1 uncultured Roseburia sp.
ATGGGACGGATATGAAGGAAAAGGCGCAGTCGTGAATGTTTTTTACAGGCAGAAGCGGCAGACAAAGGACGGAAAGGAATTTGAAATTTTAAAATTCAGAAGTATGATTATCGATTCCGAAAAAAACGGCGCCCGTCTTGCAAAAGAGCATGATAGCCGGATTACTCCCGTAGGCAGGGTAATCCGCAGACTGCACTTTGACGAGCTGCCACAATTGTTTAATATTTTAAAAGGGGATATGGCGTTTGTAGGCCCAAGACCGGAGCGGAAAGAAATCACAGAAGAATATTCTGCAGAGATTCCGGAATTTCCTTACCGTCTGAAGGTAAAAGCAGGGCTGACCGGATATGCGCAGGTATACGGGCAGTACAACACCCTTCCTTATGATAAACTGAAGCTGGATCTGACCTATATTACCAACTATTCCTTATGGCTGGATATCAAATTAATTATACTGACCGTGCGGATTTTGTTCCAGAAGGAGAAATCCGAAGGTGTAGAGGATACACAGAAAACGGCGCTTAAGAATTAAGGTACTGCACAGACGCATTGGACAAAGTATGACAGGAAGGAAATGCAATGGAAGCTTATTCCGTATTGATGCCGGTATACCGGAAAGAGAAAGCAGAATATTTCCGTGAAAGCATGGAAAGCATGCTTCGGCAAACCATTGTAACGGATGATTTTGTGATTGTATGCGACGGGCCGCTGACCAGGGAACTGGATGACGTGATTGCAGAGATGGAAAAAAAGCATCCCGGCCTGTTTCAGATCATCCGGTTAAAAGAGCAGAAAGGTCTTGGCAACGCTTTGTATCAGGGACTTTCTTTTTGCAAAAATGAACTGGTTGCCAGAATGGACAGTGATGATATCAGTGTGCCGGACAGATGCCGGATGCAGCTTGAGGCATTTCGGGCGAAGGATATTGATCTGGCCGGAGGCAATATTACTGAATTTACAGCGGATATTTCAAAGCCCGGGGCCCAAAGGCAGGTGCCAGAGACGGATGGGGAGATCCGCAGATTTGCAAAAAGGAGAAATCCCTTTAATCATCCCACGGTGATGTTTCGCAGGTCCGCTGTATTAAAAGCCGGCAGTTATCAGGACTGTCTGGGGTTTGAAGATTATTATCTTTGGGCAAGGATGTTAGGATGCGGCATGAAGGGGTATAATATACAAAAAACACTGGTTTATATGCGTACCGGAGAAGGTATGTATGAACGCCGGGGCGGATTTTTATATGCGTTGCGAGGGGTAAAAGCCAGGTGGAAAATTTATGGAACAGGCATTTCCGGATTTTCTGATTTTCTGATTTCCGCCGGAGGTCAGGTGGCCGTATCGATGCTTCCCCTTCGTTTCAGAAGCTGTTTTTATGAGCGGTTTCTGCGCAGAAAGCGGAGCAAATCTCTAAATTGACGGGTATAGGGGCTTGTGCTATAATGCTTCCGTAATAGGGGCGCTCTATGCACTGGAGATGCAGTGTAATAATAAGGAGACGGCAGGTAGAATGAAAGAATTAGAAGGGCTGCAGCAACGTCTGGTGGAGATGCTGCTTGCATTTCAAAGATTTACAGATGATCACGGACTGACATTTTTTCTGGTGGGAGGAAGTGCATTGGGCGCTTATCGGCATCAGGGCTTTATTCCGTGGGATGATGATGTGGATGTTGCCATGATGCGGTCTGATTTTGAAAAAATGGAGAAGCTTATGGCATCAGAGGGTAACCGTATCGGAGAATTTATCTATTCTCCGGTGGAAGACCATATCATTCCGGAAGCTCCCATTGGTTATCTTTACGATACGAAGCACATACAAAAAGGCTATGAAAATACGGCCAAAATTGATATACATCCCATTGACGGTGTGCCGGAGAACGGATTTTTGCGTAAGATACAGATGATTTCGTCTTTGGTATATTACCTGTCGGAATACCGGAATCCGGTGAAGAACAAGGGAGCAAAAATCCGAGGCATTTCAAAAGTGATCTTAAAGCTTACCCCGAATTTCATGTTTGATTTTTACATGAGAGTAACGAAAAAGATCATGACCTCCTGGAGTGACCGGGACAGTAAGCATATATGCAGTCTGTTTGGTGTGGCAGGCTATCGGCAGGGGATTATGCCCAGAAACTATCTGATGCCTTTAAAGGAAACGCCTTTTGCCGGCGAAACATTTTTGATTCCGGGAGATATTCATCCTTATTTAAAACGGCTTTATGGAGATTACGAAAAGCTTCCGCCCGAGGATGAACGTTATCCAAGACATGATATTTACCGGATGTATCAAGAGAGGAGCGAGCATTGAAGCCTTATATCCGAAAGATCAGGCAGCTGGCCAAAACCATTATTTCTTATGAGATTGAAGGAGAAGAAAAGGTTTACCGCCTAAAGCATACGCCTTTTTTTATAAAAGATCATTATACCCGCAGCTATCATCAGAAGTTAGAGCAGCTTTTGGTGCAGCCGGATAAGATCGTATTTGACAATTATATGGGCAGAGGATATGGCTGCAACGGCAAATATGTAACAGAGGAGCTGCTTAAGAAAGCACAGGATCTGGATATTGTTTGGACCGTGAAAGATCCGAAGGGGCAAAGAGATTCTTTCCCGAAACAGGTCAGGCTGGTGGAATACGGTTCGCCGGAGGCAATGTACGAATACGCAACGGCGGGTGTCTGGGCAGGCAATTATCAGATGGTGCATTATCTGAATAAGGGATTGCTGAAAAAACCGGATCAGACGTATATTCAGATGTGGCATGGCTCCTTTGGGATTAAGAAAATAGAAAATGACTGTAAAAATTTAACACAGGATAAAAACTGGACAATTCTTGCAAAAAGAAATTCCCGGTATACCGACTACTGGATTTCTAACAGCAGATTCGAAACAGATATTTACAGACAGGCTTTCTGGGATGTGGACCGGGTGCTGGAATATGGACATCCCAGGAATGACATCTTTTTTCATAAGAAAGAAGAAAAGGCAAGGGCGGCTGTGGAAGCGTATATTGGTCAAAAAGACTGCCGCCTGCTTTTGTATGTGCCGACATTTCGTGATGATTCTACAAAACCGGGGGAAACGCTGGATTTTAGAAGGCTGAAAGAGAATTTGGAAAAACGGTTTGGCGGCTGCTGGAAAATCCTTCTCAGGCTGCACCCAAGGGTGGCAGAAGAACACAAAGAGGAAACGGATTTTGGAGGAAACGGGATCTTTGTAACGGATTATCCGGATATTCAGGAGCTGCTGGCAGCTGCGGATGCAGTGATCACAGATTATTCCAGCGCTGTTTTTGATTTTCTTTTGACCGGACGTCCGGCATTTATTTATGCACCGGATTATGACAGATATCAGAAGATGCGGGGGCTTTATTATCCCCTGGAAGAGACGCCTTTTCCCGTCGCACTGGACAATCATCAGCTAGCAGACTGCATTTTGGGATTTGATTCGGATTTATATAGAGAAAGAACAGAAGTATTTCTGAAAGGCAAAGGCTCTACGGAAGACGGAAACGCTGCAGAACGTGTGGCAGAATTGATTCTTTCGTGTGTAATACAAAACAGAGAAAGACCCTCCGGGCATCCCTGTATGCGCTGAAAAAACGCGCAATAGAAGAGAAAAACAAAGGTGAGGAGTTTGTATGAGACATTTAAAAACATTTTGGAAACGCAGAGAGCTTTTGTGGGAGCTTGTAAAGCGGGGAATTAAGTTAAAATACAGGAAATCTTATCTGGGAATTATATGGTCGCTGTTAGAACCCATACTTTCCACGATTGTGCTGACCATTGTATTCGGAACATTGCTTGGCAGAGGCGGCAGAGATTTTCCTCTGTATGTATTATGCGGACGGCTGCTGTATTCCTTTTTTGCATCTTCCACGAAGTCTGCAGCAAGGTCTATTCGGATGAATGCGCCTATGATTAAAAAAGTTTATATACCCAAATACTTATATCCTCTGTCCAGTATTATATTTAATTATATTATTACAAGTATTTCTCTTTTGGTGCTGATCCCTCTGTGTGTCTACTGCAGAGTGTATCCGAGACTGCATATGTTTTATGCAATTTTGCCCTTGTGCGACCTCAATTTGTCTTTTGCTCCCTGTTCGTGACCCCACCCTCGCTCCCTAGAAACCGCCCGCACTGCGGGCGGTTGTGGGCAGCCTGGCGTCAGGGTGACGCCAGGCTTTTATCCTGCTCCTCTTCGTCCCCCGTACAAGGGCGCACAGC
>CANODN010000201.1 GCA_947564765.1 uncultured Roseburia sp.
GAGGACATTGCCCAGGAGGTATTGGTCCGATTACTTGTATATCAGCCGGAGTTTGCAAATGGTGAGCATGAAAAAGCATGGATGATACGTACAGCGATTAATTTAGCAAAGGATCTTTTAAAGAGCAAATGGCACAAGACGACAGTGGGCATAGAAGAAGTGCCGGCGGAAGAAAGAGGTTATTTTCAGCTTCCTCATATGGAAACGGATGATACGCTTTGGATTTTGCTGGAGCTGCCTCAGAAGTATAAGGAATGCCTGTATTTGTTCTATTATGAAGATTACTCCATTCATGAGATTGCAGGAATTTTGGAAAAACCGGAAAATACAATTAAAACAAATCTCAGACGAGGAAGAGAGCTGTTAAAACAGAGATTGAAGAAAAGCCCTTAACTCTGCTGCATGGTACATGTGCCCAGAGGGTATAAAGGGATACTTTAGGAAAGGAATTGAGGATATGGCATTGAATGGTGTGAATGGGAAATGGTTTTCGGAACAAATGAATACCGGATATCACCCAGATCCGAAACTGAAGGATAGTGCAAAGGAAGGATTTTCTAAGAATCTGAGAGGAATGGCGGAGCAGACAACAGAGGAAGATGCCGGGGAAACACAGGATGCTGGCGATGCGAAGAGCTACAGCCGGATTGATTATTACTATGGCAGAACAGCAACAGAGCTGATGCTGCAGTGGAATGGATCGGTCAAAATGGGTGCGGTTATGGAGTGCGGCGTCCGTCATCTCCAGTACAGTGAAAGTGATTATACGAAAGCCTTTGCTGCCGAAGGGTATACGTTAAAAGCCCGGGTAGAGGTCAGTGCGCATAGAGTTTATATCGAACAGAAAAATGAAGATGGAACCTATCAGGCATACGAAGTGAATCCGCTTAAGGTTTCGCAGGATACAGAAAATCCCATTGAAAAAACAGCAGTAGAGGCATGGCAGAAGGCAAGAGAGCTTTTGAACGACGGAATGGTGACGGAATACAATCCAAATCACGGAGATGGGGAAAAGAACGAAGAAGAGAGTGAGATCATTACATTTACAAAGATGTTGGAGGAGTTTCACGAATTTGTAAAAAAACGTCTCAAGGAAGGACCGCCTAAGATTCAGATCGGGGCATCGGAATTTTCAGAAGAAGAATGGGAAAAGCTGATGAAAAAAATCGATCAGGATATTGATGCATATAAAGAAGAGTTAAGGGCAAGGATTCGTAAGGAGCAGGAGAAAGAGCCTGTCAGTCCGCCGGCCGGCAGTGCAGTGGAGGCGAAGAGTCTTGCAGAAACAGCGGGCGTTGATACAGGAAATGACGAGACACCGGAAGAACCTGTTTTGGAAAAAGAGGCGCTGGAGGATGCGTCTCATACAGGACAAAAAGGAAGCAGCTTTCTGGCGCGCCTCATGGGAACAAAAAAAGCGCCCTATTCTTTTTTGGCAGATGAGTCGGGTACTATCGTATATAACGGCGTGACTTTTATCTGTAACGATCAGAAACAGCAGATTTGTCTGGGAGATATGACAGATACCAAAAATGTATTGACCATACCTCTTTCCAAAGGCGGTTCCCTTAAGGTGAACCGTGACAATCTGGGTGATCTGGCAAAAGCCATCGGCATGTTTTCGCCGGAGGATGTGAACCGGATTTTACGGGCGATTGCAACGGATAACAAAGCGAGAGAAATGGAGATGGAAATAGAAGATATGAAAAATAAAGGAATATAAAAGATAAGCGATCGGCAGATTTGGCCGATCGCTTCTTTGCATTTGAAAAACACTGCCAACGGCAGGTTCTGCAGATTTTAGAGAAAAGACTCTAAATAAGATTCCAGACACTGATCCAATGCCATTTCTGTAAAAATAACAGGATCTTCCCGGGAAAGCTTTACCATTAATTCGTAGGTTTTCGGCGTAGTAGAAACTGTAGGGAAAATTTCCTGACAGGAAAGCCGAAGTGTGGTATGGCTGTTGAGAATCGTGTCCACGGAGTCTGTTTTTTCATTATAGAAGGAATGACCGTATGCCATGAGAGGCTCCTTTCTGTAAGTTGGAAAATAATTTGAACGTATATAAATTACTTATAGTATAGCACACGCTGTTTCAGAAAACAATAAGGAAAACGATGAATTACCGGTTGCAGATCGGACAAAGTACTGCTAATATGTAATAGTGCGTTAAGATTTAAGATGAGGAGTCAGAATCATGATTAAGAAAAAAGCATGTTTATGGATAGAAATAACAGTACTGTCTGCAGCATGTCTGCTTATGGCGGGATGCACGACGAAACAGGAACGCCTGGAGAAGGAGGAGGCCTATCGGACAATCGGGATTCGGGCTATGGAAACCAGTGATTACACGGCGGCTATGGAGGCGTTTGACAGCGCTCTGGAGCAGGCGAAAGAACTCGGAGCCAATGAAAAGGATATTTGTTATTACAAGGCGGCAGCACAGTTTGCCGCAGGAAATTTAAGCGATGCCATTGAAACATATAATGCGCTTCTGGAATCGGATGATGAGAATTCAGATGCTTATTTTCTGCGGGGATCGGTATATCTTAAGATGAATGAGAGTGCGAAAGCATTGGAGGATTATGAAAAGGCTATTCAGTATGCCGAAGATGATGAAATGTATCTTGTTGTATATAATAGCTTAACCGGAGCCGGATATGAAGCAGAGGCAAAAGACTATCTGGAGGAAGCTTTGGAGAAAAAGGCCGGCAAAAAAGCCAGAAACTATACCGTGAAGGGAAAGATCTATCTGTTGAAGGAAATGTATCCTGAGTCTGTCAAAGCCCTTGTGACAGCTGTAGAGAAGGGAGATGTGGAAGCAAATTTATATCTTGCCAAAGCATATGAAGCTTCCGGAGAGGAGGCCAAAGCCAGTGCATGCCTGGATACCTATATTGAGGTGAATCCCGAAAGCAGCGTTGCCTGTAACCGGCTGGGCAAACAGAAAATGGAAGAAGGAAATTACGCCGGGGCAATTTCGGAATTTACAAAGGGGCTGGAACTGGAACAGGTGACAGATGAACAGGAGCTTCGGAGTAATTTGATTGCAGCATATGAGTACAGCGGCGATTTTGAAAAAGCCAGAGAGCTGATGAAAGAATATGTGGAAGATTATCCTCAGGATGAAGCTGCTGCCAGAGAATATTTATTTTTAGGAAAAAACAGAGACGAGGAGCAGGATATAAAATGATTCAGAAGGAAGAAGAGAGGGAACGGGTTCTTTTGGTCGGAGTCAGTGAGCAGGATGGCGATGATACGGAGGATTCCATAGAGGAGCTGGCAGAGCTGGCGAAAACGGCCGGAGCAGAGGTTGTGGGGACACTGATCCAGAACAGAGAGCGGGCACATCCCGGAACATATGTGGGAAAAGGCAAGGTAGATGAGATTCGGGAATTGATGCTTGAGACAAATGCAGAAGGGATTATCTGTGATGATGAGCTTTCTCCCGCCCAGCTTCGGAATCTGTCTGATCTGCTGGACGCCAAAGTAATGGACCGGACACTTATCATACTGGATATATTTGCCATGCGGGCGGCCACCAGTGAAGGAAAGATTCAGGCGGAGCTGGCCCAGCTGAAGTATCGTGCATCCAGGCTGACAGGAATGGGACGGGCAATGTCCAGGCTGGGAGGCGGCATCGGAACGAGAGGACCGGGAGAAAAAAAGCTGGAAATGGACAGGCGGTTGATCGGCAGCAGGATTTCTCAGCTGAAACGGGAATTGGCAGAGGTTCGTAAGCACCGGGATATTACCAGAGGAGAGCGGATCAAAAATAAAATTCCGGTGGCAGCTATTGTAGGGTATACCAATGCAGGAAAGTCAACACTGTTAAATACGCTGACCAATGCAGATGTGCTGGAGGAAAATATGCTGTTTGCCACATTAGATCCTACCACCAGACTGCTGGAGCTTTCCGGGAAACAGCAGATTCTGCTGACCGATACGGTGGGATTTATCCGCAAGCTGCCGCACCATTTGGTGGAAGCATTTAAAAGTACATTAGAGGAAGCAAAATATGCGGACTATATTCTTCATGTGGTGGATGCCTCCAATCCCAAAGCAGACAAGCAGATGCATATCGTGTATGAGACGCTTCGAAGCCTTGGCGTTGAAAACAAAAAAATCATAACCTTGTTTAATAAGCAGGATATCAGAACCGGCGAAGAACCGCTGCATGATTTTCAGGCAGATTGT
>CANODN010000202.1 GCA_947564765.1 uncultured Roseburia sp.
ATAGAAGATCACAAATACCAGCTGACAAGCAATCAAATGATTTTATACGCTCCCATCCTGCTGAAACAGATTAATTTTATTCGCACTTGTAAACGTATCACTATCAAACTTCACCCATGCCGAAAGGGAAAAATCCTGCTCTGCCGCATTCAGTCCCTGATTAGCATCTTTTAAGTTCAGCTTAAGGTAAGAACTATCCTGTTTGCTGAAATATATACTTCCGCCTGACACGCCGCCGTCGGTTTTTAATGTAACACCGCTGCCTGTTTTGGATGCCGTACAGCTCTGTCCTAAAGCCTGGTTGGTCATTTGTTCTGCATCTGATGCACCGTCAAATGTCCAGTATCCCACCAGACCTTCCGTAAGATTCGCCGCTGCTTTTACCTCTGATGCACTCATAGACGGCAGGACTGCACCAACCGTCAGGCACCCTGCAAGCAGCAGTGAAAAAATTTTCTTTCTTGTGTTTCCCATGTTCATTTCCCCCAATCTCCATAAATCAAAATGGATTTTCCCTGTAATATAATATAAGAGAAGGATACATTATCCTAAACCAAAAAAGATAACGTATCCTCATGTTATTATAAAGCAAACAGCCAAATAGCAACATCTCTTATTATCATATCATTACGCCAACTGGCTTTCTAAAACGATTTTTGCTTCTTCTAAAGCATCTGAAATTCCTGCCGGATTTTTACCGCCTGCCTGCGCCATATTCGGACGGCCGCCTCCGCCGCCGCCTACTTTTCCGGCAATGCCTTTAATCAGATTGCCGGCATGGGCTCCCTGCTTCATCGCCGCGTCTGTCGCCATAGCAATCAAATTGACTTTACCGTCTTTTTCCGACGCCAGTACAACAACGCCTTCTCCCAGCTTTTCTTTCAACTGATCTCCCAAATCCCGAAGACCGTTCATATCCACGCCGT
The DNA here is from genome assembly GCA_947564765.1 of uncultured Roseburia sp. Lineage (GTDB taxonomy): Bacteria > Bacillota > Clostridia > Lachnospirales > Lachnospiraceae > Roseburia_B. The sequence goes on from CANODN010000202.1 coordinate 927, forward strand.
CTGCTCTCGCTGCAAGAACTTTTACGCCTTTTATTTCTGTCACCTGATCCATAACGTCGCCTAAAGCATCCTTTGCCGCCTTGCTCTTTAACGCTTCGTTTTCGCTTTGCAGCGCTTTTAAGTCATTCTGCAGATGTTCAATCTTGCTAAGCAGATCTGCGGGGCTTGTCTTAAGCATCGCCGCTGCTTTCTCTACTTCCGCTTCGATCTTATCATAATATGCAAATACGGCATCACTTGTAAATGCTTCAATTCTTCGAACTCCCGCCGCAACGCCGGACTCGCTGATAATCTTAAAGGCTGTGATGGAAGACGTGTTTGCGACATGCGTTCCGCCGCATAATTCCGTTGAAAAATCTCCCATACGGACAACTCTTACCGTTTCACCGTACTTTTCGCCAAACAGAGCCATAGCTCCTGTTTTCTTTGCTTCTTCCAGTGTCATAACATCTGTCACAACATCCAGAGCCGCCGCTATTTTCTGATTGACAATCTCTTCAACCTTTGCCAACTCTTCCTTTGTCATAGCAGAAAAATGGGTAAAATCAAAACGGAGACGATCTGCATTGACATCGGAACCTGCCTGTTCCACATGGTTGCCCAATACCTCGCGAAGAGCTTTCTGCAGCAAGTGTGTGGCACTGTGATTCTTCCCAATGGCCAGACGTCTGCTTTCATCTACAACAAGCTCTACGGTATCTCCGGTTTTTATCATACCTTTGGTCACTTTACCGATATGTCCGACTTTACCGCCCAGCATAGAAACGGTATCTTCTACTGCAAACTCAAAATCATCGGTACGGATAACTCCGGTATCTGCATTCTGACCGCCCATGGTGGCATAAAACGGCGTCTTTTCCACAAAAATTGTTCCGATTTCTCCATCGGATAAGGCTTCTGTAATCTCTGTTTCCGTGGTCATTACCGTAACCTTAGAAGTATAAGAAAGGTTATCATAGCCTACAAATTCCGTTGTAATGGCCGGATCAATGGATTCATAAACCGTTACGTCCGCACCCATATAATTCGTTACTTTTCTCGCTTTCCGGGCTTTTGTCCGCTGCTCTTCCATGGCAGATTCAAATCCTGCCTGGTCAATAGAAAAGCCTTTTTCTTCTAAAATTTCCTGTGTCAGATCAATGGGGAATCCATAGGTATCATAAAGCTTAAACGCCTCTTCTCCAGACAGAACTTTTTCACCCTTCTTCTCCATTTCCGCCTGCATATCGGATAAAATGCTAAGTCCCTGATCAATGGTCTTGTGGAACTTCTCTTCCTCCTGTGTCAGAACACGGAAAATAAAATCCTTCTTCTCTTCCAGTTCCGGATAACCGTCTTTGCTCTCACCTATCACCGTCTCGCTCAATTTTGCAAGGAAGGTTCCTTCGATTCCCAGCATCTTGCCGTGACGTGCCGCCCGGCGGATTAATCTTCGCAGTACATACCCTCTTCCTTCGTTGCTTGGCATAATACCGTCGGAAACCATAAACGTAGACGAGCGGATATGATCTGTAATCAGACGAATGGAAATATCGTCTATCGCATCTGTCTGATAGGTTTTATGGGATAATTCGCAAACCTTATCCCGGATAGCTTTCATCGTATCAATATCAAATACAGAGTCTACATCCTGCATAACAACCGCAAGACGTTCCAATCCCATTCCGGTATCAATATTCTTCTGCTCTAATTCTTCATAGCCGCCTTTGCCGTCGCCGTCAAACTGGGTAAAAACATTGTTCCATACTTCCATGAAACGGTCGCATTCGCAGCCCACTTTACAGTCCGGACTGCCGCAGCCGTAGCTTTCGCCTCTGTCATAATAAATTTCGGAACAAGGACCGCAGGGACCTGCGCCGTGCTCCCAGAAGTTATCGCATTTGCCTGTTTTGGGATCTCTGTAAAATCTTGTAATCTTCTCTGCCGGAATGCCGATCTCTTTATTCCAGATTTCAAATGCCTCTTCGTCTTCTCCGTAAATCGAAGGATACAGACGCTCCTCCTCCAGTCCCAAAACCTCGGTCAGAAATTCCCAGGACCAGGCAATTGCCTCATGCTTAAAATAATCGCCAAAGGAAAAATTGCCCAGCATTTCAAAAAAGGTCAGATGCCTGGCGGTCTTTCCCACATTCTCAATGTCTCCGGTACGGATGCATTTCTGACAGGTGGTCACACGCTTTCTCGGCGGGATTTCCTGTCCCGTAAAGTACGGCTTCAACGGCGCCATACCAGCATTGATTAACAGCAGACTGTTATCGTTATGGGGCACTAAAGAAAAGCTCTTCATTGCAAGATGCTCCTTACTCTCAAAAAATTCCAGATACATCCTGCGCAGCTCATTTACTCCAAATTTCTGTTTCACAACAAATTCCTCCAAAATATCTATTATTCTTTTGTCTTTGCACCGGAATCTTCTAATGCCGCCTTCGCATCTTTGCGGTCACGAAGCTTCTTTCCTGCAAAAACGCCTAACACTGCTAAAATTACATAAAGGACGACTTTTCCCACATAGCCCAGAAAGCTTGTTAAAAATGCCATATTTCTTCCTCCATTCTTCTTAAATTCGCATATTTCTTAAATTATAGAACACTTCAACGCTTTTTTCAACTGAAAAGAAAGGGTTTTTTGTTATCATAAGAAAAAATAACAGATGCATCCTGAAGCATCTGATCTCTCCAGGATACATCTGTTTTATGTGGTTTTGATGAATTGATCTTGCAGATTATGACATGCTTTTTTCTGCCTCTGTATAATATAATTCTGCTTCTTCTAAACTGAGAAAATATGCCTCCTGCAGCTTCTCCAGGATTTCTTTTTTGGAATCACCCTGATTGCTGCACTGTAAAATGAATGCCATGATTCGGATTCCTTCCATTTTACCTACTTCTCTGCCTCTTTGTTCCCCTTCTGCCTTTCCTTCGTTATAAGCATATTCCCGTTCGTTTTTCAAATGCTTCTCTTCATCATATTCAAATATACTCATCGCAATCGCCTCCGCACGGTTTTTCAACAGGAAATCTGCCAGAATTCCGTTTCGGATACAATCGTCTACTGCCGACTCAACCGCTTTGGCAAACGGCATCTTTTCTGCATTTTTCCTGACTTTACTGACATACTGCGCATACTCTTTTAATGTCTGGCAGTCATCTAAAAGCTTCTGATTTTGTCCGAGATTGATGTTATACATAGTTACGCTTCGCCCGTTGGCTTTTTGAGCTGCTGCCTGGCCGCCTCCAATGCCTGCTGG
>CANODN010000203.1 GCA_947564765.1 uncultured Roseburia sp.
GTACGAAGTCCGATCTTTTTGCTGGAAAGACGGATATTGGTGCCGTCAAAGCAGGCCGCTTCGAACAGCATGGACTTCACGTCATCTGTAATCATGGAATTTTCACCCCCCATGATTCCGGCAATCCCGACTGCTTTCTCTGCGTCGCAGATCATCAGCACATTTTCATCTAATTTCCGTTCCTGTCCATCCAATGTTACAAATGTCTCGTCTTTGGATGCGCGTCTGACAACAATTTCATTGCCTGCAATGGTATCCAGATCATAAGCATGCATCGGCTGTCCGCATTCTGCCATAACATAGTTGGTAATATCTACCAGATTATTGATCGGACGAATTCCCTGTGCCGCAAGACGCCGCTGCATCCATTCGGGAGACGGCGCAATTTTGATATTTTTCACCACTCTTGCTGTATAACGGGAGCACAGATCACTGTCTTTTACCGTTACCTTAATGTAATCCGCCGCATTTTCATCATTACCGGTTTCTGTCACAACCGGCGGCTTAAATTCCTTCCGGAAGGTAGCGGCTGCTTCTCTGGCAATGCCCAGTACGGAAAAACAGTCTACTCTGTTGGAAGTAACTTCATATTCAAATACAGCATCATGAAGTCCCAGCACTTCCACTGCATCACTTCCGACTTTTACATCATCCTCAAAAATATAGATTCCAAGCTCTGGCGCTTTCGGATACATATCCCGGTTCGAACCAAGCTCCTCAATGGAACACATCATACCGTTGGACTCGATTCCCCGGAGTTTGCCTTTTTTGATTTTAATTCCCCCTGGCGTCAGATTGCCGTCGTGCCCTCCGGCAACTCTTCCTCCATCCAGTACAACGGGCACTTTGTCGCCTTCCGACACATTGGGCGCGCCCGTTACAATCTGCAGATCTTCGCCTGTTCCGATATCCACCTGACAGATAATCAGTTTATCTGCATCCGGATGAGGATCGATCTTTGTAATCTGGCCTACGACAATCTTGTCCAAATCGGCATCTAATTTCTCATAACCTTCTACTTTTGTTCCAGACAACGTCATAGCGTCCATATATTCCTGTTCCGTCACATCAAGCTCCGGAACCAATGCTTTAATCCATGCAAATGAAGTATTCATGATCTAATCCTCCCTCTCCTAAAACTGTTTTAAGAATCTGTCGTCATTTTCATAAAGAAGACGCATATCATCAATTTCATATTTCAGCAATGCAATTCTCTCCAAACCGACGCCAAAGGCAAAGCCGGAATACTCCTCCGGATCGATGCCGCTCATACGCAGTACTCTCGGATGCACCATACCGCAGCCTAAAATTTCAATCCAGCCGCTGCCCTTACAGAAACGGCATCCTTTTCCGCCGCATTTAAAGCAGGTCACATCTACTTCTGCACTGGGCTCGGTAAACGGGAAATGATGGGGACGGAATTTTACTTTTGTCTCTTCCCCGAACAATTCTTTTGCAAACTCCTGCAGTGTACCTTTCAAATCCGCAAAGGTAATATGCTTGTCAATTACAAGTCCTTCGATCTGATGGAAAGAAGGGGAATGGGTTGCATCCACTTCATCGGAACGAAATACCCTTCCCGGTGCAATTACGCGAATCGGCAGCTTTCCTTTTTCCATTTCCCGCACCTGAACCGGAGACGTCTGTGTCCGCAGAACAATTTCATCATTGATGTAAAAGGTATCCTGTTCATCCTTAGCCGGATGATTTGCAGGAATATTCAATGCTTCAAAATTATAATAATCCAGCTCTACCTCCGGGCCTTCCACCACTTCGTATCCCATGCCGATAAAAATACGTTCTACTTCTTCTAATGCAATCGTATTGGGATGTCCGTGTCCGACTTTATTTTTCTTTGCAGGAAGCGTTACGTCAATCACTTCATGCTGCAGACGAAGGGCAAGCTCCTTCGCTTCCAATGCCGATTTTGCATCCTCCAGCTTCGTCTCAATCTCTGCTCTCACTTCATTGACCAGCTGTCCGAATGCAGGTCTGTCTTTTGGCAGGATATCCTTCATGCTCTTTAATACAGCCGTCAGTTCTCCTTTTTTGCCTAAAACAGCAACGCGGACATCATTCAGTTTCGCCAAGTCATCAGACTGTTCAATGCTTTTGATTGCTTCTTCTTTGATCTTCTGCAATTTTTCCTTCATGATAATTCTCCCTTCCTGATACATCGCAGTAAACGCTGAGAAACACGCTTTGCGACTTTCTCACGTTCGCGGGCGGCGCCAAATCGGAATGCAGGTATTCCAACCTGGCTTATGCCTTCCGCGTAAAAAAGGAGTTATTCATCCCATGTTAAGGGACGAATAACTCCGTGATACCACCCAAATTCTTAAGAAATCTTTCTTAAGCACTCATTCTATGCGTAACGTGCACAAAACGTTATGGACTACTGAAACATTTCATCCATACTGCTCCGGTGGGAACGTTCGGTCATTACCTTACTTAAAGAAGCTTACAGCCGATGACTTCTTCTCTCTGAAAAGTGTGATATGACTTAAAAAACACCTTCACTGCATTTGTTTGTATTGGTTATCTCTTATTTTAAACCATTTATTGCATAGTAACACAGGAAAACCAAAAATGCAAGAACCAATTTTTCGCTTCTACAGGCCTTTTTTGATGCCTGCCTTTTTCAATTGTTTCTTAAGCTTCTTGTTTTTCTTTAAGTTCTTCGGCAGCTTAATTTTAATCTTAGAGGAAGTCTTTTTGAAGGCTCCGCCGCCGACTTTTGTCAATTTGGAATTGTTCTTAACCACTACATTTGCCAGCTTTTTGCAGCCCTTGAAGGCATTCTTGCCAATTACTGCCACATCCGGTCCAATGGTAACCTTCTTTAACTTCTTCTTGCAGCCGCTAAACGCCGCAGTGCCGATTTCTACAATCTTATAAATCTTTCCGTTGTAGCTTACGGTATCAATCGTCGGTTTTGCCGTATCCGTTCCCTTTACGAGCTTCGCTGTCAGGGCAGACGCGCTTACCACCTGATATTTCATACCGTCTTTCTCAAACGGGTCGTTGTCTTTTAATCCAGTGTCTTGTTTTGGCGGTTCTTTTACCAGCGAAAGTTTGGCAAGATTTTCTGCTGCCGATTCCAGATCTTTAATCATCACATCCGGATTTGCAAGCAGATTTTCAGCAGCCGTTACGGCATCCTGCAATGCCTTTACAGAAGCCTGCGTATAACCCGCTGTATTGGAAAGCTTCTTCTTTGCATCTGAAATCGTCTGAGTAAGTTTTTCTTTGGCTTCCCCGCGTATTTTATCTACATTGCCTGCACTCTGAAGATTAGATAACAGATCAGACAAATCATCTGCTGATCCAGATTCCTGCTCTAATGCAGCTTTTGCTGCCTGAAGCGCTGCCTTCAGTGTCTCTTCGGCAGATGTGCCTTCTAATGCTTTCAGCTGTTCTTCTGTCTCAATCACTGCTGCTACAAGATTATAATGATCTTTTGCTGCAGGTTCCATAAAATCCAGTTCCGTCAGAGCATCAATAGCCTGCTGCAGATTTTCATATACGTATAGACAATCTTCCACCGTGCTGTTGCTGTTATTTAACATTTGTTCCGCTTTTTCTTTTGCTTCCTGGAATGCATGCCAACTCTGATCTGTATAATTATTTCTCTGATCACTGCCGGCACATGTACGTAAACATTCTTCCAAATCGGCTTTTACGTCTTCAATCGTAAATGACTCATATAAATTCAGCTCTGCAATTGTTGCATGAGCCCCTACATCATTTTCCTGTGCTTCATGAATTTTGAGCGTTATGCTCTTTACTTCTGTAGACTCAAATTCCACTGTCTTTCTATCTGCATTATCCTCCCAGATTCCGTTTTCGACAAGTGTTTTTGCTGTCGTCGTTCCATCCGGATTAACTTCTTCCGCTTCGATACTGTATTCGAAAATCCGCCCATTGGAGGAATCCTGTCTTGGCAGATAAGACAACTTTGAAACTGTTTTTGGATTTGTAAGCGTCACTTTAAACCAATGATGATCATCGTTAATTGTCAGATCGTTATTCCAATTCGTATGCCAATACGTATAATCCTTACTGTCAATTGCATATTGCGCCGGTCCCTCTACTGCTGTAGAAAGCTGACTATCAAAATCTGAAGAAATATCCATTTCAACCGTAATACCGTC
>CANODN010000204.1 GCA_947564765.1 uncultured Roseburia sp.
CTGTGCAAAATATTGCAATTTCGGATGATTATGTAGAACATGGCAATGTAGATATTCTGCGGAAAGAATTAAAGATTGATACAGATTCTATATTGGAGCAGATTGTATCGGATATGAAGCAGCAGACATTTCGGCAGTGAAACAGTGAGCAGTTCAAAGGTCTGTGAAGAGGCTGGCCGGCTGCCGATTTCATTTCAGATAAGGAGATCAATGAAAGAACGTTTGGATTTATTATTAGTGGAGCGAAAGCTTGCGCCTTCCAGAGAAAAAGCAAAGACAATGATTATGGAAGGCAATGTATTTGTAGATCATCAGAGAGAAGATAAGGCAGGCAGTATGTTTCCTGTAGACTGTCAGATTGAAATTCACGGAAATACTTTAAAATACGTCAGTCGCGGCGGATTGAAGTTGGAAAAAGCAATGACGCATTTTGACATTTCCCTTAAGGATAAGATCTGTATGGATATCGGAGCTTCTACCGGCGGATTTACCGATTGTATGCTGCAAAACGGGGCGAAAAAGGTTTATGCCGTGGATGTGGGATACGGACAGTTCGCCTGGAAGCTGCGGTGTGACGAACGGGTTGTCTGTATGGAAAAGACAAATATCCGTTATGTAACGCCTGCCGATATTGCAGACCGTCTGGATTTTGCGTCAGTGGATGTTTCTTTTATCTCCCTGACAAAAGTCTTAGGGCCGGCAAAAGAGCTTTTAAAGGAAAGCGGCGAAATGATCTGTCTGATCAAGCCCCAGTTTGAAGCGGGCAGAGAAAAGGTAGGCAAAAAAGGTGTTGTACGGGATCAGGCAGTGCACAGGGAAGTGATTGCAAAAGTGGCAGAATATGCAATGGAACTGGGATTTTCTATATGGAATCTGGAGTTTTCCCCCATCAAAGGACCGGAGGGAAATATTGAATATCTTATTTATATAAAAAAGGATGGAGAAGGGCGCATGGCAGAAACTGTAAATATTGAGAATACGGTGGAAGAAGCACATGCCTCATTAGATAAAAAATCATGAAAAATTTTTGTATTATTACAAATCCCTATAAAGACAAGAACAAAAAGCTGGCCCATGAGATGAAATCCTTTATTGAATTAAAAGGCGGAGCTTGTCATGTGATTATGGAGGGAGAAGAGATTCCGGATTTGACGGAGGGGATCTTTGTACTGGGCGGTGACGGAACCTTAATCCGGGCCGCAGGAGTTGCTTCCGAAAAAGATATTCCGTTGATCGGTGTGAATCTGGGACATCTGGGGTATCTGTGTGAATTGGAGGAAAGTCATATCTGTACGGCCATCGAAGAGATGATGCAGGGCAATTATATCATAGAAGAGCGGATGATGTTAAGCGGAAGAAAGCTTTTAAAGAAGGCTTTAAATGATGTGGTGATCTGCAGAAAAGGCGCATTGCAGCTTGTAGAGCTGATTGTTTCTGTCAACGGAGAATATTTAAATACATATCGGGCAGACGGTATTATTATTGCGACGCCTACAGGTTCTACCGGATACAGTATGTCGGCAGGCGGGCCGATTGTAGATCCCAAGGCGCGGATGATATTGATTACGCCCATCAATGCTCATGATCTGAATGCCAAAAGTATTGTGATCGATGCCGATGATGCGGTTACCGTTGAACTTCGAAGCAGACAGCCGCAGGGAGAGGAACGGGTAGATGTGAATTTTGACGGAGAAGCAGCGACAGAGCTTTCGCCGGGAGATTCCATTACGATCTGTGCCTCCAGACAAAGAGCCAGAATTATCAAATTAAGTAAGATTAGTTTTTTGGAAATATTAAGAAGAAAGATGCAGGTTTATTAGATGAAGTCAAAGAGACATGTAAAGATTTTAGAATTGATCCAAAAAAATGATATCGAAACCCAGGAGGAGCTTTTGGATTATCTGAAGCAGGAAGGCTATCGTGTGACACAGGCAACCGTATCGCGGGATATCAGAGAGCTGAAGCTGACAAAAGTTGCTGTGAAAAACGGCAGACAAAAATATGCCGTACTGGCAGAAAATACAAAGGATATGATGGAAAAATATACCCATATTTTTCAGAACGGATTTGTTTCCATGGATATGGCGCAGAATATTCTGGTGGTTAAGACGGTTCCCGGTATGGCAATGGCTGTTGCGGCAGCGTTGGATTCTATGGACTGTCATGAAATCGTAGGCAGTATTGCCGGAGACGATACGGTTATGTGTGCGGTCCGGACTGTGGAGGATACCGTAACTTTAATGGAACGGCTTAGAAAAATAGTAGAGAATCTATAATTGTGAAGGCATGGAACAGTGACGAAAACCCATAAGGAGAATGTATGTTACAAAACTTATACGTGAAAAATCTGGCGCTGATCGATGAAGCAGAAGTGGAATTTACGCCGGGACTGAATATTATGACAGGAGAAACGGGAGCCGGAAAATCAATTATCATTGGTTCTGTAAACCTGGCTTTGGGCGGCAAGCTGCCAAAGGAAATGATCAGAGAAAACGCGCCCTTCGGACTGGTGGAGCTGACCTTTTCGCTGGAGGATGAGCGTCTTAAGCAAATATTGGAGGAAATGGATATTTCCATAGAGGATGATACGCTTATTTTGAGCAGGAAGATCGTAAAGGGACGAAGTGTTTCCAAAATTAACGGAGAAAGCGTTCCGGCTTCCAAAGTAAAAGAAGTGGCCGGGCTGTTGATCGATATTCATGGCCAGCATGAACATCAGTCTTTGTTAGTCAAAAAAAATCATTTGAATATTTTGGATGCCTATGCCAAAAATCGTTTGAAGGATGAAAAAGAAAAATTAAAAAGCGTCTACGAGCAGTATCAGAGGGTGAAAACAGAGCTGAAAGAAGCAAGTCTGGATACGGCAGAACGGGAACGGGAGCTTTCTTTTTTGGAATTTGAAATAGCAGAGCTGGAAGAAGCACAGCTGATCCCGGGAGAGGACGAGGAGTTAGAACAGGAATACAGACGTCTTTTAAACGGGCAAAAGATTATGGAGGCAGTGTCAAAGGCTTATGAAAAAACCTCCGAAGGCTTTGACTCGGCAACAGAGCAGATCAGTCATGCATTGCGGGAGCTTTCGTCGGTATCAGAATATGATGAACCGCTGGCCGGATTTGAAAGCCAATTAATGGAAATTGATAATCTTTTGAATGATTTCAATCGGGAGATTGCAGAATATATATCAGATACTGTTTTCGACGAAGAGACCTTTGCAGAGGTGGAGAAACGGCTGGATCTGATCAATCATTTAAAATCGAAATACGGAAAAACAATAGAAGAAATCTTAAGTTCCTTAGAGGAAAAAAGAGCAAGGGCAGAGAAGCTTTCTGATTATGATACGTATCTGACAAAACTGAAGCATGAATTTTCACAAAAAGAACAAGAAGTGGAAGCCTATTCCAAAACATTGTCCGAAATTCGCAAGACTGCTGCGAAAGAATTGGCAGAGACGATCAAAAAAGAATTAAATGATTTGAATTTTCCAAATGTTTCTTTTTCCATGCGGCTTCAGAGAATGGATTCCTATACGGCAAACGGATATGACGACGCGGAATTTTTGATTTCTGCGAATCCCGGCGAACCGGAGAAATCCTTAGAGAAAATTGCTTCCGGCGGAGAGCTTTCCAGAATTATGCTGGCGATCAAGACCGTATTAGCAGATACGGATGCAGTAGAAACACTGATCTTTGATGAAATTGATACCGGAATCAGCGGAAGAACGGCACAAATGGTATCGGAGAAGATGAATGCATTGGGAAACAGTCACCAGATCATCTGTATTACGCATCTTCCTCAGATTGCAGCTATGGCAGACAGCCATTACCTGATCGAAAAATCGGTACAGGACGAGACGACGATTTCCACAATCCGTCCTTTGGAATGGGAGGAAAGCATCGAAGAGCTCGCCCGAATGCTAGGCGGTGTCAAGATTACGGATACCGTACTGAAAAATGCAAAAGAAATGAAAGAATTGGCAGCAAATACAAAAAAATCATCGGGTGAACCGTAAAAAAACGTACATACTAAGAAGGATACGAGGGAAAGTATCCTTCTTTTTTATGCATTAGTATGCAGAAAAGCTGCCGGTGGCAGGTTTTCTGTATACGAAGAAAGGGGTTTTATCCAATGATCTATCATACATTTCAAAAG
>CANODN010000205.1 GCA_947564765.1 uncultured Roseburia sp.
CATAAGTGCATGCATAATATGCTGCTTATAAAGATTGGTTGAGCCCGAAGCATGACAAGATTGAAGCGGAGATGAAACAGTGGAAACAGCAGGATGAAGATGTATTATCCTATGCATTATTCCCGCAGGTTGCTACGGATTTCTTCAAATACCGTGAAGCACAGCAGAAGGGCGTAGATGCAGCAGTTGCTGATACCAAAACAGGCTCTTATCCGGTATAATTTTTTTGCTGTGCAGATTTTGATAAAAGCAGCAAAATGCATGAAAATGAAAGTGAAGTAGAAAATCATATAGCAGCAGCTACAGACGTCCGGTCGGGAAAATCTGACCGGGCGTCTTGTTTTTCGGGACAGGATTTGTTATTATGAGAAAAGTGTAAACAGACATCAAAGAGGGGAAGGAAGAAAGCTTCGTTTTATGGGGACAGGTAAGGTAAGATGGGGAATACAAACGATCTGAGAAACCGGATAAATAAAAAATACGGGAGCATGAGCAGGAATCAGAAGCTTCTGGCTGCTTATATTACAGATCATTATGATCAGGCGGCATTTTTGACAGCAGCCAGATTGGGAGAAGTGGTAGGCGTCAGTGAATCTACCGTAGTGCGCTTTGCTTTCAGTCTTGGCTATAAAGGGTATCCGGGATTTCAGAAGGCGCTGGAAGAACTGGTGCAAAACAGACTGAACGATACGCAGGAACAGGAAATTACCTATGACAGGATACGGCAGTCTGAGCTTGTAGAGACGATACTGCACTCCGATATAGACAATATCAGACATACGTTGGAAACGATAGACCAGACGGTGTTTGAGCTGGCAGTCGATACGATTCTTAAAGCAAAAAATATTTATGTGGCGGGAATCCGGAGCTGTGCGCCGCTGGCGGATTTTCTGGCATTCTATCTGAATCTGATGTTTGAAGGCGTACATCTGCTTCATACCAACAGCTCCAGCGAGCTTTTTGAACAAATGGTAAGGATCGGAGAAGAGGATGTGATGATCGGCATCAGTTTTCCCAGATACTCCATGCGCATTTTAAAAGCGATCGAGTTTGCCAACAACCGGAATGCAAGGGTCATTACTCTGACAGACAGCATACATTCCCCGATGAATCTGTATTCTTCCTGCAATTTGATTGCCAAAAGCAGCATGGTATCGGTTGCAGACTCCCTTGTGGCACCCTTGAGCGTGATCAATGCCCTGATTGTGGCGTTGTGTATGAAGAAGCAGACAGAGGTTGCCAAAACACTGGATACTTTAGAGGAAATATGGGAGGAATACCAGGTATATGAAAAGGATGAGATCGACTCAGTCGATGATTCCATTAAGATGCATTATGCCGGTAAACCGGGAGAAAAAAAGTGAAAAAAGTAATTGTAATCGGCGGAGGACCGGCAGGGATGTTTGCTGCGATTGCGGCAGCCGAAAACGGTCATTCGGTTTTATTATTGGAAAAAAATGAAAAATTAGGCAAGAAGCTCTTTATTACCGGAAAAGGAAGGTGCAATATCACCAACGCGGGCGATATGGATACGCTCTTTGCAAATGTGACGACAAACCGCAAATTTTTATACAGTGCATTTTATGCCTGTGATAATTTTCGGGTCATTGATTTTTTCAACGCCCATGGATTAAAGACAAAGACAGAGCGGGGGAATCGTGTATTTCCGGTGTCGGATCATTCTTCGGATGTCATAGCGGTTCTGAAGAAGGCTTTGCATCAGGCGGGCGTAACGGTGCGGCTTCACACGGAAGTGACTGGCCTTTGGGCAGAGGAGAATAAGATCCGGGGCGTTTTTTTGAAAAACAAAGAAAAAGAAGAAGGCGATGCTGTTATTCTGGCAACCGGCGGAGTTTCCTATCAGAGCACAGGCTCTACCGGAGACGGTTATTTGTTCGCCGAAAACTGCGGCCATAAGGTGATGCCCACAGAACCTTCCCTGGTTCCCTGTGTGGCAAAAGAGTCTTATGTGAAACGCATGCAGGGGCTTTCCTTGAAAAATGTCCGCGTGATCATCCGAAAAGACAAAAAAGTTTTGTTTGACGAATTTGGAGAAATGCTGTTTACTCATTTTGGCGTCAGCGGACCCTTGATTTTAAGCGCCAGCAGCCTTGTGGGAAAGGAATTGAAAAAGCAGCCACTTTCCATGACGATTGATTTAAAGCCGGCGCTTACCAGAGAACAGCTGGACCTGCGTCTGCTCAGAGATTTTGGGGAAAATAAAAATAAACAGCTGAAAAATGCACTTCACGGACTTCTTCCGGCAAAAATGCTGCCGGTATTTGTTGAGCTTTCCGGTGTGGATGCAGAGAAGAAGATCAATGAAGTGACAAAGGAAGAGCGGAATTGTCTGATCGAATTGTTAAAGGCTTTTCCGGTGACCTTGACCGGTTTCCGGGGATTTGATGAGGCGATTATTACGAGAGGCGGTATTTGCGTGAAAGAGGTAAATCCCTCAACCATGGAATCCAAACGGGTATCCGGCCTTTATTTTGCCGGGGAAGTACTGGATCTGGATGCCATGACGGGCGGATTTAATTTGCAGATTGCCTGGTCTACCGGGTATCTGGCGGGCAGCAGTATAGAATAAAGGAGAAATAAAAGAGATGAATATTGCAATTGACGGACCGGCAGGAGCCGGAAAAAGCACCATTGCCAAAAGACTGGCAAAGGAGCTGGGATTTGTATATGTGGATACGGGCGCGATGTATCGTGCTATGGCGCTTTATGTTTTGGAACAGGAAATCAACGCTTCCGAAGAAGAGGAAATTTCTGCGGCTGTGGAGGAAATTGATATTTCGATCCGCTATCAGGATGGGGAACAGCAGGTGTTTTTAAACGGAGAGAATGTAAATGGAAAAATACGCAGGGAAGAAGTGGGAAATATGGCTTCGGCTGTCAGTGTATATCCAAAGGTCCGCAGGAAATTAACAGCGCTTCAGCAGAAGCTGGCGGCGGATACGGATGTCATTATGGATGGCAGGGACATCGGGACCTGTGTGCTTCCCGGCGCCGAAGTGAAGATTTATCTGACAGCAAGTACTTTGGCCCGTGCAAAGCGCCGTTACGATGAGCTGCAGGCAAAGGGCGAAAGCTGTGATCTGGAGGCAATCCGTCTTGACATTGAAGAACGGGATGAGCGGGACATGAACAGAGCGGCGTCTCCATTGAGACAGGCAGAGGATGCGTTTTTGTTGGATTCCTCCGATAAAACAATTGAAGAAGTAGTGGCAATCATCCGGGAAATGGCAGCTGCAAAGGGTTCGTTCTCATAGGTAAGACGTAAGCCGGAGGTTGTTTTTGGAGAGGAAGAGATATGAATGTAATTTTGGCAAAAAGCGCCGGATTTTGTTTTGGTGTTAAGCGGGCAGTCGATAAAGTTTATGAAGAAGCGGCAAACAGCGATGTACCGGTTTATACCTTCGGTCCGATTATTCACAACGAAGAAGTCGTGCGTGATCTGGAGAAAAAGGGCGTACGGGCAGTCTGCGATATCAAAGAGCTGGAAGACATTCCCAAGGGCATTATGGTGATCCGTTCCCATGGGGTTTCCAGAAAAATATATGATGACATACAGGCGGCCGGCTTTCAAATCGTGGATGCGACTTGTCCGTTTGTTTTAAAAATTCATCGTTTTGTGGAAGAATACAGCAAAAAGGGATATCATATTGTGATCATTGGAAATGATTCCCACCCGGAGGTGGAAGGAATCAAAGGCTGGTCGAATCCGGAGGCAACGACGGTTTTGCAGACGGTAGAGGAGGCGCAAAAGTTTGCGCTTGGCGGGATTCCTTTATGCGATTCGGCAATAAATAAGCTATGTATTGTGTCCCAAACGACATTTAATTACAACAAATTTCAAGAATTAGTTGAAATTATTGAAAAAAAAGGTTATGATATAATTGTTTTAAATACCATCTGCAATGCAACGGAGGTACGGCAGAAGGAAGCCGCCGATATTGCGGCAAAAGCGGATGCCATGATTGTGATTGGCGGCAGTCATAGCTCCAACACGCAGAAGTTATTTGAAATATGTAAAAAAGAATGTGAAAATACTTACTATATACAGACACTTGATGACTTGGATTTAACGAAGTTT
>CANODN010000206.1 GCA_947564765.1 uncultured Roseburia sp.
AGTTCTTTTTGATCCGCAGTCATTTTCAAATAGAAATAGACGTAGCAGATGATATGGTTTATACAGATAAAAACTGGCTGGTGTATATACTGGATCAGTTGATTAATAACGCCATAAAATATGCCGTGGAGGATGCGTCATTGCGAATCTGGAGCAGGAAAAAGGATAATCAGATGATGCTTTTTGTGGAGGATCACGGGGAAGGGATTGATGCGAAGGATATCCGGCGGATTTTTGAAAAGGGATATACCGGGAGCAATCATCACAATGGAAAGTACAAGTCTACCGGAATGGGCTTGTATATGACGGCAAAAATTATAGAAAAATTAGGACACACAATTTCGGTAGAGAGCCAAAAGTGGCAGTATACCAGGTTTATGATTGAAATTGTGTGTCAGTAAATGTATTCGTATATAGAAAGGCTGTCGGGGCAGGATTTCTGTATACGAATTTTTTAAACAGAATTTTTTTAAACGGGAATCCGTTCTAACCGGTTTCCCAGCCGGCTTAAAATCTCATTAGATATAGTACCGGCGTATTCTGCAATGTTTGCAGCGGAAATTTCCCTGTCCTTGCAGCAGCCGATCAGCACAACCTCGTCTCCGGAGGAGATGTCAGGGAGGCCGGATACATCAATCAAAAGCTGATCCATACAGATGCGGCCGATGATAGCGGCTTTCTTTCCATGGACTAAGACATGGCCTTTGTTGGACAATTCTCTGGGAATGCCGTCAGCGTAACCAATGGAGACAGCAGCGATTTTCATTTCCTTTGGAGCTGTAAAGGTCAGGCCGTATCCAATGGATTCTCCCATGTGCAGTTCTTTGACACATTCAATTCTGGATTTCAGTGATAATACAGGCTTTAGGTCAACTTTTGCAGAGATACGGTCTGAGGGGGAGCTGAGAACGCCGTAGAGGGCGATGCCGATACGGGCATAATCGT
Source organism: uncultured Roseburia sp. (assembly GCA_947564765.1). Taxonomy (GTDB): domain Bacteria; phylum Bacillota; class Clostridia; order Lachnospirales; family Lachnospiraceae; genus Roseburia_B. The sequence goes on from CANODN010000206.1 coordinate 946, forward strand.
AATTTAATTCCGGATAGTTCAGTACGCCGTAGCTGCTCTGCAGGTGTGTTTTAAAACCGGAAAAACCCTGCTTGTGTAAAAAATCGATGTTGGCATTGAAACGGCTGATCTGTTCCCTGGTAAATCGGTGATCTGCGGCGGACTGTCCGTCAGCCGTGCACAGGTGAGAGAATACGCCGGTAATCCGGAGATTTTTCAATTTCCAGATCTGACAGATCTGCTCTATATTTTCACTTCTTTCCCCCAGTCTGCGCATGCCGGTATCAATGCTTACATGAACGCAGACAGGTTCTTTAAAGTCGTTTAACTGCTTTGCATAAGATAAGTCAATGACAGTCTGTGTCAGGTGATAACGGGACAGCTCCGAAAATTGGTAGGGAGAAGTGTATCCCAAAACCAGAATCTGACCTGTAATTCCGGCGTTGCGCAGTTCGATTGCTTCCCCAAGAGAGGCTACGCAGAAATCAGAGATTCCCATATTTTCCAGAGCCCTTCCGATCAAAGCAGCGCCGTGTCCGTAAGCATTTGCTTTAATGGCAGGCATAAGGGCGCATGTTTTTGGAAGGATCTTTTGAAATTGTTTTACGTTATGAGCCAGGTGAGAAAGATTTAATTCAATCCAGGCTCTTCCTCGTTGATACATGATTTGTTCTCCTTCTTTTTATTGTTGCTGTGTTGTATATTGCATATGCGGATGCCGGGGCCGTTTCTAAATATGCTGCGCATCATTTTCGGATGTGCAGGGGCTCCCGGAGGGCCTTTCCGGTTTATGTCTGTTCTTTCTGCGAGGGAAGGAAGATCCGGAAAGCGTTTCACAGAAGGCCTGAATCACAAATGCGAGGATGACAGACAACAGGCAGACCGCAAGGTACTGCATCAGCGTATTTTCAATCAGAAGTCCGGTCAGCTTTGTCTTTTTTGCAATTCCCCGCAGCAGAACGATTACGGCAGGATGCATGATATAAATCCACATGGAGCTTTTCCGAATCCAGTCAGGAGCCTTCCCCCGGATTGTAAGCAGCAGCCGAAAGAGAAAGTATATAGTCGGAATCAGAAACAGATACATGCTGTTGTGTTTCTGCAGATTCAGGATGTAGGTGAGATATCCTTCCAGAAACATGCAGCAAAGAGACAAAGCACATCCCAGCTGCAAAAGGCATTTTGGACAGGGGAACTTTGAATCGGCGGCAAACACGCCAAGCAGCAAAAAAATGGGTGCAAAAAAGATGCCGTTTCGCGTGTAGCTGCTGAAAGAAAAGATTCCTTCATACAGAAAATGCAAAAAAGGAATATCCTCGATCAGTCCGTAATAGCTGTCTCCGAAAATGCCAATGATGTATGCCGCCATAGCAAAGAAAGCAGCAGCGCCAAAGGATCTTTTTAAGAAAAAGACCAAAAGGATACATCCCATAACAGCCGCGGGAAAATACCACAGGTGATAAAAAGTTCCGTCAAAAAAGAAATTTTTGAAAGCTTCCCCAATACTTTTGGGAAGATTTTTTGCATACAGGGCAAGGGGCAGGTAAAAAACCGTTGCTCCCAGGTACAGGCCGGTATTTTTGAGGAGATATTTTTTCAGAGAATGGGGATTCTCAAAGCCGCCTCTTATGTAAGGGGCTATCACGAAATAGCCTGTAACCATAAGAAAGAAGGGAACTGCAATCCGTCCCAGACAATAGGTAAACAGATAATCTAAAGTGCCGTTATAGCTTTCAAAAGGCCCGATGTGTATGGCGATGACGAAGAGGGCGGCGATCAGACGAAAATAGTCGATGCCGGCATAATTTTTAGACGGTTTCATTGCCAAACTCCTCATCTAACAGCCGCCGGATGATTTCTTCAAAAGAGAGACCTACAGTCTTTAGCATATTTGGATAACGGCTGTGGGAAGTAAAACCGGGAATGGTATTTACTTCGTTAAAATAGATGTCTCCCTCCGGCGTCAAAAACATGTCAACCCTTGCAAAATAAGAACATCCCAGCAGCCGGTAAATGTTACAGGCAGTTTCTTTCAGCTGTCTTTTCTGTTCGGAAGAAATTCGTGCAGGCACATGGATTTGAGAGGTTTTTAAGGTGTATTTTTCGGTATAGTCAAAAAATCCTTCGGACAATTCGATTTCGTCGATTTCTCCCGTTAGAAGATCTTCTGTTCCAAGTACGGCGCATCCCACTTCAAAACCAGTAACCATTTCTTCCAGCATGACGGTGGAATCGTGCAGAAAGGCCTCTTCAATAGCAGGAATTAACTGAGATTTTGTTTGTACCTTTGTGATTCCAAAAGAAGAACCGGAGCGAAGGGGTTTTACAAATAGGGGAAATCCCAGCTTTGCTGCCTGGGCTTTCACTTCTGAATCAGAAAAATCCTTTTGTAAAAGCACACAGTTTGCTGTTTTTATCCCTTCTGCCGCCACGATCTGATGTGCCAGAAACTTGTCCATGCACAAAGCCGAGGAGAGCAGGCCGCATCCGATTACCGGAACATTCATTAAATGCAGAACGCCCTGTATGGTTCCGTCTTCTCCGTTTTTGCCATGGAGAATCGGCAGAGCAGCGTCCAGTGGCAGGGTTTTTTGTCCCGTTTCGGAGAAATAAGAAAGACCGTGTATCCGCCTGTCCATAGAGGGAGAGACCGGTATGCAGTTTGGCTGCATCCGCCAGCGGTCTGTGGGTATTTCTTCTATATCTCCCTGATAAAGAAACCATTCTCCGGTATGTCTGTCAATGCCGATTAAAACGGGATGATACAAATCCGCAGGAAAGCTTTTGATCACAGAATAAGCAGACTGCAGAGAAACTTCGTATTCTGTGGAGCAGCCGCCGAAAAATACGGCGATATTTTTTAATTGGTTCATTTTGGGTTTCCTCCTGTGTTTCGAAAATTCCTGTCTGGTGTAAAAACAGGATTTGTGTGATGTTTATTATAAGGGATAATGAGATTTTGTGTTTTAACATTCTCTTAGAATTGTTTAAGAAAAGAGGAAAATAATCTTAAGGGATTGTTTTGGGGAATTTATCCCCGATACTTTTTTCTTAAACAATTCTAAGAGAATGTTAAAACACAAAATCTCATTATCCCTT
>CANODN010000207.1 GCA_947564765.1 uncultured Roseburia sp.
GTTATCCATGTTTACAGCACTCTTTGTGACCAGACAGATTTTAAAGGCATTCAGAATCTGTCAATCCGTCGGAAATGTAATTGCTGTTGGAATAAGTGTCTTCCCTGCGGTAGGAGCAGAATGTTTTATAGAGGTCTTTTCCCTTTCGGTCTAAATAACGTTTGAAGTCCCATTCCTGCTGGAATTCGCGCTGTGCTGTCTCTATGTCAGTAATTTCGGAATGGATATTATCCACCTGCTGCTGTCTGAGATCTAACACGCCGGGGACCGGACTGGGGTTCTTCTCCGTGGGAGGATTTGATATGATCCGCATCCGGTTATAATATGTTTCATACAGATCCCGGCGCACGGATGAGCCGGCATCCAATTCCATGAGAATGCTTAAACATGCGTCATATCCGTCATAAAAAGATTTCAGCCGGTTTAAGCTGTACTTGTTAAAATATTTTCTTACAGCATTTTCATCCATGTTTGCCACATCAAAATCAATGTCCATCATGGAGCCTTTATGCAGGGCTTTTTCTATTTTCTGCCTGGTAAATGTCAGTTCGCTGTCATCTATTTTAACATCAAAGCAGGCTTCGGTTTGCTTATCCGTTTTGGAAAGCAGTCTGTTTTATCAGACGCTCTTGTAATCCGGATATTGCCGGTCCAGATATATTCACCCTTTTCATTTCTGGAAAATGTGGCGGAGCCGTTTATCACTTCTGCTTCGTAACGTGAATTAATCAGTACAGCGGCCATGGCCTCCACATTGTTTGAAACACCGGCAAACAGTTCGCCGCTGTATTTATTCAGGGAAGAGACGCCGACTGTCATGCCGGGAGAGGTCAGTTCTTTCACCATAATGTTGTACTGCTCTTCGGCGGTGGTTTCAGAAATGGTGACGTCCGGCATCATGGACGATTCAAAATATGCCAGTTCATCATATTTTACGCATAATTTTGAGAAAATTCCCATTGTGCGGAAAGCATTAGTTACAGTTTCATTCTGCATTTTTTTCATATCAGACTGATATAATTCTCCGGTTTTGGAAAAGCATAATTCTCTGGAATCATTTGATACGGTAATATACCAGTATGGTGCGGAAGCGTAACCAGATATGTTTGTGCTGCCTGTTGTAATTCTATTGTTGTGGCATATGCTTAATGCAACGGCGGCTTCCTGTTCTGATGTGACACGCAGTGCAAGTTCGCCGTTTAGAAATTTATCTATACTGCCATTGCCGTAATAGGCGCCTTCTTGGTTTGAAAGCTCGTTATGATATGTCTGAATTGTGTCAACCAATTCTTTCGACATATCATTATACTGAAAGTCTGCAATCTGATAAATATAATTGGAGCCGTTCATGTTTACGGCGCGGACCATATCCGTGATGACGTCATCACCGCCTTCAATGCGGAAGCAGTTCTTCACATTATCTTTATTGGAGGATATGGTAATTTCATTTGCAAGCTTTGTTTTTGATATAAATACAGAGGTGTCTTCTCCGATTCCGGTAACAGGCTCATCCTGATATGTTAAAATTTTTCCGGACTTTTGGTCGATGCAGTCGCATAAATTGTAGCAGTTGATTTTTCTTTCCATTGTATCAAATACAAAGACGACGTTGCTTTCCTCTGCAACGGTTCCTGTCAGGAAATCATAAATGCTTTCGCCGTCAACGGTATAGGTTCTCTGGAATTCTGAGGATAGCTGTGGCTGGCTTGTTTCATCTAAAGCAATGTAGGGTGTTACATATCCGATGCTCCAGTGAGGGGCTTTGTCTGCAAGCACACGGTCCAGGAGGGAATGTCGTTTATCCTTCGGATTATAGAATGTGGTAGGAATAAAGTTTCCGTTGGAATCATAATCTGCGGAAGAATCCGTAATCACCATATCGGCAGCCTCTTCGTCATTGACGTGGAATTCATACAATCCGATCTGTGCAAGCTCTGTTTCCAGGGAAAAACCGTGGACGGATTTTACGGTTTCTGTGTGATCGGTATAGTTAACAGAGATTTCAAATTTGCCGAAACCGCTGGCTTCCACAATTTTCAAGTCAATTAAATCATCCCAGACGGGACATAATTTTCCGTTGGCGTATTTATGTACGTCAAAGCTGATTTCATCCATTCCGTTTGCAACAAGAGAGATGTTCCAGTTGTCAAAGTTGTTGATTTTTCCTATTTTATCAAAGGAACGTTTTAGAAGCAGGAGAGTGGGAGTCTGGATTTTGCCGGTGTATTTGTCAATTTTTATGATATCATAGGGCTGTTTGATGGTAGGGTTCATATTCTGCGATTCCTCCTTGATTTTTATAGTGTTTTTATCGAATACCGATTTGTACGGCGTCAATTTCTTCCCCAAAGACGCCTGCATACTGGTTGCTGTTGGTTTTGCTGTAGCCGGTAATCCATTTTCCCCACTTCTGATCTGATTTTTTATGCACACGATATTTTAAGGTTCCGGAGATGTTTTTTGCTTTTACGGCAATTGCGTCGATAGCTTTACCGTTAGAACCGGCATGTTTGCTGCCGGCTGTTTTCGAGAAGCCTGTTGTCTCCCGGCTCCATGTGCCATCCTTTTGATGCACTCTGTATACAATGCTTCCCTGATTTACTTTGATGGCTATTTTGTCGATTTCCCTGCCAAATGTGCCGGAATAACCTGTAGAATTTGAAGTATGATATCCGGTGATTTCCTTTCCCCACTGATTGCAGGGAATCCGGTGAGTCATGTATGTGACCTGTGTTTTTTTCGAAGAGGAGGACGGGGCAGCAGATATGGGAGTCAGGAACAATTCTTTTTCTGCTTTTCGTCTGCTTGTTAAACTGTATAATATTTTGCCGCCGGATTTGTTATAGGCTGTCATTTTTGTTGCAATATCCTCCAGGCTTCGGGTTCCGTTCGCAGTCAGCCGGTCAATGGAACCCATGTTGTATGCAAAGCTTACCATTGCATCAAATTGATTTTGATTCCAATGGTATTTGGAATTATATTTGTTCACTTTGGCTTCGTATGTTTTTAGTTCTTTTTTTAACAAGGAGTCTGTGATAGGCTGCGTTGTTTTTGTTCTGTATTTTTTTATGAGCCGGATGCCGTTATTTGAGATGTTCAATGACATTTTCATTCCGCCTTTCCTGGTAAATTGTAAAAAAATGGGATAACAGGATGTTTGACCTGTTATCCCATTTGGACTGATTCTTATTCGCCGTCTTTGGCAGAATCTTCCTCGATCAGAATAAGATCCAAGATGTTATTGTCGGCATCTGCCAGCAGATCGCAGGTGATGGTGATCGTTCCCGGATCTCCGTTGTTGGTGAAGGATAAGCTCATATTGCTCTGAGGAGCGCATTTTGCAGCAATGATGCGGTATGGAAGGACCTCGTCATCCTCTGTCTGCATAACGGTATCTCCGTAAACAATAAAGTTTTTCGGGATGCTGGTAGATTTTACGTTGATTCTCTGTACGCCGCTTGTGACATTCTTCATGTAATAAACAATCACTTTTGCATTTGCGGAAAGGGCGTTTTCAAGGGTAACTGTCTTATCTGCGATGGTATATGCCAGCTCCATTCCGCAGTCGTCATCTGCTGCATATACAACAACTGTGTCTGTAACAGGTACATCGCTTAATGTGATGACCTTGCCTTCCGAATCCACAGCAGTTTCTACTCTCGTAACAAATTTGGCGGAGTTTGTCACTTCACCGCCGGTGATCAGCTGCCATAATTTTACAGTCTGAATCTGGGTTTCAATAGTGAGCGTACCGCTCTTTTCACCGGCGAACCGGACGCGTTTCGGATATCCTTTGCCGCCATAGGCAAATGTGGATTCTCCTGTTAATTCTGTTGTACTTACGTTAGCGAAGTCTAAGTTTAAAAACGGTTTTTTTGTCGCGTAATCTACAAAAATAAGATCGCAGACTTCTCTGTTGGCCATATTTGGACTTGGCATAATAAATTCCTCCTTCATTGAAATAAAATTAGTTGTCTGTGTATATTCTTTTAA
>CANODN010000208.1 GCA_947564765.1 uncultured Roseburia sp.
ATATAACGAATATCCGATTATGAAAAAGATATATGAAAACTGCGTGCTTGGTGCTCGTGTATCTGGAACGGGTTTTCCTGAAGTTTCTGATACTTGGCCGAATGAAAAAAGAAAAGAATCTTTCCGTTATGATTCTTGTGACAACGGCAGAATATGCAAAAGAAGCGCTGATAGAGTTCTCTCATCTGCCCTACCGGGATTTTGTGGTATCCGGCGTTGTCGTTGTGGATCAGAAGCTGCGGGGCGCAAAAATCTGCGGCGTTCCGGTGGTTGCCAATGCAGATGATTTTTATGAATATCTCCGTACCCATGTGGTGGATGAAGTGTTTATCAACGGCAATACAAGGGAAAGCTCCCAGGCACTGGCAAATGAACTGCTAGAGCTGGGGATTACCGTACATTTTAATCTGGTGCACATGAATGCGCTGGCGCCGAATAAAGTCGTGGAAAAGTACGGCAATTATATGGTGCTGACTTCCAGTATGAAGATTGCTTCGCCAAGGCAGGTTTTTGCCAAGCGGTTAATGGATATTTTCGGAAGTCTGATCGGACTTGCACTGTGCGGGATTGCATTTATTATTTTTGCACCGGTTATTAAGCTGCAGTCGCCGGGGCCTGTTTTCTTCTCTCAGATAAGAGTCGGCAGAGGCGGCAGACAGTTTAAGCTTTATAAATTTCGTTCTATGAATGCAGATGCAGAAGAACAGAAGGCAGCTTTAATGGAACAAAACGAAATGTCCGGTTTGATGTTTAAAATGGCGGATGATCCCCGGATATTCCCGGCGGGAAAGTTTATGCGGAAATATTCGATTGATGAACTGCCCCAGTTTTTTAATGTATTACGGGGAGATATGAGCCTGGTGGGCACAAGGCCGCCGACAGTAGAGGAATTTGAACAGTATCAGCTTCATCATAAGGCAAGGCTTGGCATCAAGCCTGGAATTACCGGAATGTGGCAGGTCAGCGGGCGCAGCGATATCAAGGATTTTGAGGAAGTGGTTGCCCTGGATACCCATTACATTTCCCAATGGAGCATCGGACTGGATTTTAAAATACTATGTAAGACACTGCAGGTGGTTGTAACGGGAAAGGGTTCGGAGTAGGACACATGAATTTGAAGTATCAGTACAGATATATAACAAGTCTCCTGAAACGGTATGGGTTTCGGGGACTTGTTTTTAAAACATTAGAAAGAAGCAGATCTCCGATGCTGGCATATACGAAATGCTACCGACGTTATATGCCTGCAGAGGAAGAGCTTGTCAGACAAAAGAATACTGTTTTTCCTTACGCGCCCCTTGTCAGTATTGTGGTGCCTGCCTATGAAACGCCGGAAGGATATCTGAGGGATCTGATCGAATCCGTATTGGGACAAAGCTATCCGAATCTGGAGCTTTGTATTGCCGATGGAAGTACACAGGATGGTGTGGAACGGATTGCGACAGAGTATGCGGCAAAGGATTCCAGGCTCCGTTATCAGAGATTATTAAAAAACGGTGGTATTTCGGAAAATACCAACTGTGGTTTTGCCATGGCAAAGGGAGAATATATCGCACTTATGGATCATGATGATTTGCTGACGAAGAATGCACTGTATGAAATGGTATCCTGTTTGAACAGAGAATATTCAGAGGAAGAGCGGATTTTGGCGATGATCTATTCCGATGAAGATAAAATAAACGGGGACGGGACGGTGCACAGCAGACCGCATTTTAAACCGGATTACAACCGGGAATTTTTACGGCGCAATAATTATTTCTGTCATTTTCTTATGGTTTCCGCCCGGCTGATCGAGAAGGCCGGCGGATTGAACAGGGAATATGACGGGGCCCAGGATTATGATTTTGTTCTGCGCTGTGTCGACGCGGGGGCGGTTGTCCGTCATGTGCCAAGGATTCTTTATCATTGGAGAATTCATGAAGGCTCAACGGCTGGAAACAGTGAAAATAAGGCTTATGCCTTTGACAATGGATGCCGTGCGATTGAAGCCCATTTAAAAAGAAACAAAGAGCCGGGAAGGGCAGAGGTGACGGAGAATCTGGGTGTCTATCGGGTGGTTTATGCGCTGAAGGGAGAGTATGCGCTTACGGTTATAGCAGAGAGCAAAGAGCAGCTGGCGCAAATCCGCAGTTACTATCAGAAGCAGACATTTGCGGACAAAGAATACTGTCTGAAGATTCACTATCTCTTTGCAAATTCTTTTCACAACGGGATAGAAAAAGAATGTATCGGTGATTATATATTATATATCCGAAATGACATCAGAGTAGAGCCAAAGGATCTGATCGAGCATTTTCTTGGAATCTGCCAACAGAAGAAGGCAGGGATTGTAGGAGCCAGGCTGGTTACATCCAAGAAGCGTGTGGCCTCCTGCGGCATCATTTACGATGAAAACGGCAGTCTGATTTTTTCAAATGAAGGAATTTACAGTGCGTATAAGGGATATTTTCTCCATGCGGTGATTCCGCAGAATGTCAGTGCGGTTCCTCTGGGATGTGTTATGATAAAGAAAGAGGCCTTTGTGCAGGCAGAAGGTTTTGAGGAGGCTATGACAGGCATTTACAGAGATGCGGATTTTTGCTTCCGATTGGCGGAGCTTGGCTATGATGCGGTAGTGACGCCGGAAGTTACGGCACTGCAGTATGAGACAAAAGCATCCAAAGAAAAAGAAGGACCGGCCGGTGAGCGGCAGAGGAAATTATTTATTGCCAGGTGGGAGCAGAAGCTTCTGCTTCCGGACCCCTGTTACAATCCGAATCTGAGTACAAAGGCAGGTCATACGTATACGATGAAATCCGGAGCGGACTGCTAATGACTGGACTTTACATTACGGTTTATAAAGGAAAACGTAACCGGAATACAGAGAAGAAAGAATAGAGGAGACAGATGCAGGATATATTTATTATTGGAAGTAAAGGAATTCCCGCAAGATACGGTGGATTTGAGACTTTTGTGGAACAGCTTACCAGACACAGAGAATGTGACAGCATCCGGTATCATGTGGCGTGTATGGCAGATGAAACCGGTGAATTTGAATATCAGGGAAGTCATTGCTTTCAGATAAAGGTGCCGAAAATCGGTCCGGCCAGAGCAGTCTGGTATGATCTTGCGGCTTTTCGCTATTGTTTGAATTATATAAAAAATCATCCGGGCATACAGCCGGCGGTCTATGTTTTGGCCTGCAGAATCGGTCCTTTTACCGGATTTTTAAAGCGCAGACTTCATAAAATGGGCGGCAGGCTTTTGGTGAATCCGGATGGCCATGAATGGCTGAGGGCGAAATGGAACAAAGCGATCCGGGCATATTGGAAATTTTCCGAAAAAGGAATGGTAAAGCATGCGGATTTGGTGATCTGCGATTCCCGGAATATGGAAAGGTACATCAGAGATACCTATGCCGGATTTAAACCGCAGACAACTTTTATCGCATATGGTGCAGATGTGACGAGAAGCAGACTTTCGGATGAAGACGAGAAGCTTCTCTTCTGGTACCGGAAATGGGATTTAGAACCGTTTTCCTATTATCTGATCGTGGGCAGGTTCGTACCGGAGAATAATTACGAAACAATGATCCGGGAATTTATGAGGAGTAAGACAGACAAGAAGCTGGCCATTATCAGCAACGTAGAGACAAATCCCTTTTATCAGAGGCTAAAGGAGGCAACGGGCTTTGAAGCAGATCAAAGGATCGTTTTCTGCCAGACAGTATATGAGGAAGAGCTTTTGAAAAAAATACGGGAAAATGCCTTTGGATATCTGCATGGACATGAAGTAGGCGGGACAAATCCTTCTTTGCTGGAGGCGCTGGGAAGTACAGACGTAAATCTGCTTTTTGATGTGGGCTTTAACAGAGAGGTAGGAGAAGATGCAGCGCTTTACTGGACAAAGAAATCAGGAGATCTTGCATCGTTGATGGAACGGGTTTCCGCGGTAAGGATCCTGACCTGGATAAGGAAGCCGTACGAGTTGTGAAGACTCT
>CANODN010000209.1 GCA_947564765.1 uncultured Roseburia sp.
CACCGATATCGCCTTCCTGACCGCCCATCGTCGCATAAAAAGGAGTCTTTTCCAAAAAGAATATGACCTCAAAATTATTATAGCCCGAAACTGCAGCCAAATCAATTGTAAATTTATATAGAAAGACTTTTGTCCTGTGGTTGTTTCCATACATATTTTCAAACAATCATCGGCATGCAGAAAAAGTACCGCTCTCCTGCCTTTTGGCAGAACAGCGGTACTGTCTATCATTTCATTACTCTATATGCAATGTACTGCTTATTCCATTCTCTTACATCATGCCGCCCATACCTGCGCCACCTGCCGGCATTGCCGGTGTATCTTCTTTGATATTGGCAACAGCTGACTCAGTAGTCAGTAAGGTAGATGCTACAGAGGTTGCATTCTGCAATGCGCTTCTTGTTACCTTCACCGGATCTAAGATTCCGCTTTCTACCATATCTACATATTCTTCGGTAACGGCATTGAATCCGATGCCCTGCTTTGCCTCTTTTACCTTATTGATAATAACAGCGCCTTCTAAACCTGCATTTGCAGCGATATAGTAAAGTGGAGATTCCAGAGCTTTCAGGATAACCTTTGCGCCTGTCTTCTCATCGCCGTCTAAGCTTTCTGCCAGCTCTGCCACTTTTGCAGATGCATGGATATATGCAGAACCGCCGCCTGCGATAATGCCTTCTTCTACTGCTGCTCTGGTGGAATTCAGCGCATCTTCCATACGCAGTTTTGCTTCTTTCATTTCTGTTTCAGTTGCAGCGCCTACACGGATAACTGCTACGCCGCCTGCTAATTTTGCAAGACGCTCCTGTAATTTCTCTTTATCAAATTCGGATGTCGTCTCTTCGATCTGTCCTTTGATCTGTCCGATTCTGGACTGGATTGCATCTTTATTGCCTTCACCGTCTACAATTACCGTGTTCTCTTTCTGAACCTTTACGGATTTTGCACGGCCTAACTGATCCATAGTAGTATCCTTAAGATCAAGTCCCAGCTCTTCGGAAATCACCTGTCCGCCTGTTAAAATTGCAATATCTTCTAACATTGCTTTTCTTCTGTCGCCATATCCCGGAGCTTTTACCGCTACCACATTGAATGTGCCGCGCAGTTTATTTACGATCAAAGTTGTAAGAGCCTCTCCTTCGATATCTTCAGCGATGATTAAAAGTCTTGCGCCGCTCTGTACTACCTGCTCTAACAGAGGAAGGATTTCCTGGATATTGGAAATTTTCTTGTCGGTAATCAGGATATAAGGATCGTCTAAAACTGCTTCCATTTTATCCATATCGGTACACATATATGCGGAAACATATCCTCTGTCAAACTGCATACCTTCTACCAGATCCAGCTCTGTCTGCATCGTCTTGGACTCTTCAATGGTAATCACGCCGTCATTGGTTACCTTTTCCATTGCATCGGATACCAGTGTTCCCACCTCTTCATCTCCTGCGGAAATAGCAGCTACCTTTGCGATCTGGTCTTTGCCATTTACCTTCTGGCTCATAGCCTGCAGAGCTTCTACTGCTGTATCTGTAGCTTTTTTCATTCCTCTTCTAAGTACGATCGGATTTGCACCGGCCTCTAAGTTCTTCATACCTTCATGTACCATAGCCTGTGTCAGAACCGTCGCTGTCGTTGTTCCGTCGCCTGCTACGTCATTTGTCTTAGTAGCAACTTCTTTTACAAGCTGTGCTCCCATATTCTCAAATGCATCCTCAAGCTCAATCTCTTTTGCGATTGTAACACCGTCGTTTGTAATCAACGGAGCGCCGAATGATTTATCTAATACTACATTTCTTCCTTTCGGTCCCAATGTAACTCTGACGGTATCTGCCAGTTTATCTACGCCGGCCTCTAATGCTACTCTTGCTTCTGAACCATATTTGATTTCCTTTGCCATGACTTTCTACCTCTTTCTTCTAAATTATTCTACCACTGCCAAAATATCATTCTGTTTTACGATAATGTATTCTTCGCCTTCTAATTTCACTTCTGTGCCGGCATATTTGGAATAAATGACCTTCTGTCCCGCAGATACCTGCATGGTAACCTCTTTGCCGTCAACCATTCCGCCAGGTCCTACCGCTACAACTTCTGCCTCCTGGGGTTTCTCCTGAGATTTGCTGGATAAAATGATCCCTGATTTTGTTGTTTCTTCTGCTTCTAATTGTTTTAAAACAACTCTGTCTGCTAAAGGTACTAACTTCATTTGAAATGCCTCCTTGTACGTTCTGTTGAAATTGTTGTTATTAGCACTCATTTCTTTCGAGTGCTAACCGTTAAACATATAATATGTTTTGCCATTTGATTCTGCAAACGGCATCTTTTCACTGATAACTATCCTATGTTCTCAAATACTCGTTTATTCTCTTTTTTTCTCACTTTTTCATATTTTTTCCGTTTTTTGGCTTTTTAATACTTTTTTTAGAAAATTTATTTTCTCTTTTTGATTACTGCATTTTTTATGGTTTTCTGGCTTTCCGCCAGCAAAAGTTTCAACGTCCGCTTTAATATTTCCTGATTTTCATGCTCCAATGTACTGCTTAATTTAAACAGCTCCACAAGTTTCTTCCATTTCATATTGGCAAGATCATCTACCGTTTCAATCCTGCCCTCCTCCAAAATCTCAAACAGCGTATCTACAAATTCTTCTCTCTGCTTCGCATCCATTTTGTCAATCCATGCTTTTAAGGTCTTATCAAGAAGTATGCTTTCTTCCTTCACGCCTTCCACACGGACCAGAGAATTTCCCAATACCTCCCATGTCATTGCGTCATGCTGCATCGGACCGCTTACAGCGCTTTTAATAACCGTACAGGTCTCTCCATGCTCTAAGAGCATGCCGACAATGGAGGATTCCGGTATAAAAGCACGGATTTTTGGAAGTATTTTGTGATAACCGGAGCCTGTAATTTTGCTTCCCGTAAATCCCGGGCTATCATTGCAATAAACCTCCGTTATCTGCTTCTGAATGGATTCACTGCAGGATGCGGCTGCATAGACCGCAAGATTGCCTCCCTTGGAATGTCCACCGACACGAAGACATGCCCAATCCGAAGATACGGTTTCATTCAGATATTTTAACGCCTTCCGCTGTCCCGGTATTTCTTCCAGAAAGCTCATATTAAAATTTTCCCTCCAGCCGATGATTGTGTTATCAGTTCCGCTGTAAGAAATAAAAACACTTTCATCATCCAGCATCAGTGTAACTGCACAAAACTGGGACTGATTCTGATAGTCAATATCATCAACATAGTGAAACAGTCTGATATCTCCGAAGCGTTTTGTTTTGGCCATTTCCCGCATCAGAAATGCCGCCGTTTTCGTACTGGATACTCTTGCTTCAATTTCTTCTTCTGTGTGACGTTTGAAAAATTCCTCCGATGCTTCTTTTAAGGTAATCGTCTCATCCGTATCCACGCCGGGCACAATATCTCCAAAATCCACATAAACAAGCTCTGAAAAGATTAAATTATCCACTTCATTAAATGCAGCCTCACGAAATAACAGATCGCCCCGCCAGAGAAGATAATCCATCATATTTGCCATAATCCGTTTTACACCTCTTTTTCTATCTGCCTAAATCAGTGAAAAATGTTTTAATCCCTGCATAATCCCGTCATTCCAGATATCTGCTGTCACATAATCCGCTGCTTCCTTTGCAGGATCTGTGGCATTTCCCATGGCAATTCCATGGCTGACATAAGAAAGCATTTCCAGATCGTTGACACTGTCTCCAAAGGCATAGGTATCTTCCTTTGAAATATTCAAATATTCACAGATCCATTGAATTCCTTTCGCCTTGGAATATCCCTTAGGGACAATTTCAAACACCTCAGTTGTGTGAAAGATCAGATCAAAATGATCCTTTAAGTCACGTTTGACGGTCTCAATGTCGCCTCTGGTAAAATATGCCGTCATCTTATTGGCGGAACGGTTGAGGACTTTGTTTCAAAGGGATATTCCATTGACTATATATG
>CANODN010000210.1 GCA_947564765.1 uncultured Roseburia sp.
ACAAATCAAACATCTTAAGAATTGGAGGTACAGACCGATGAAAACATAATGCAGCAATATTTATTTCTCAGAACATCATTGAAAAGTAAATTAGGAGGTACAGTCCAATGGATGATATGATTTGAGAGGGGCATCAAACCGAACGGATTTGGTGCCCCTCTTCTTTTTATGCCAGCTCATCCTGGAACTGTTTTTGGTACGCTCTTCTTCTACATAGAAATCCAGCCCAATACATTTGCAATGGAACTAAACAGGATAACCACAATACAAACCGGAGCCAGATATTTCATAAAAAAGCAATACATCTTCTTACGTTTAAATTCGGAAGATTTCTCTACCTCTTTTGCCAGCTTGTCCAGCCCGACCACACGGGTGACAAGAATACAGGTCGATAAAGCGGCCACAGGCATCATCAGTGAATTTGTCAGAAAATCAAAAAAGTCCAGAATTGACATTCCCAGCAGCGATACAAAATCAAGCACGCCAAATCCAAGGGCAGAGGCAGAACCAAACAGGATAATAACCGCTCCCATCAAAAGCGTTGACTTACGACGGCTAAATCCCAGCTGATCCTCAAAGGTAGACACACCGGACTCTGCCAGGGAAATTGCGCTGGTCAAAGCCGCAAGCAGCACTAGCAGAAAAAATATAATGCCGGCTCCTGTTCCGAATCCCATACTTGCAAACACCTTGGGAATCGTGATAAACATCAGGGAGGGACCTGCCTGTAATGTGTCCGGATCTCCGCCGGAAAAGGCGAATACAGCCGGAATAATCATCAATCCTGCCAGCATGGCAATCGCCGTATCAAATACCTCTACCTGTTTTGTGGATTTTTCAATATCCACATCTTCTTTTATGTAAGAACCATACGTATATAAAATGCCCATGGCAATCGACAGGGAATAAAACATCTGCCCCATAGCCGCCACTACTGTCATCCAGGAAAAATGCTCAAAATCAGGAACCAGAAAATATTTCACGCCCTCAAAAGCTCCCGGCCTTGTCATAGAATAGATTGAAACAAATATGGCTAACACCACAAGCAACGGCATCATCACTTTGGAAACACGCTCCACGCCCTGTTTTACACCGCC
This sequence comes from uncultured Roseburia sp., assembly GCA_947564765.1. Taxonomy (GTDB): domain Bacteria; phylum Bacillota; class Clostridia; order Lachnospirales; family Lachnospiraceae; genus Roseburia_B. The sequence continues at coordinate 1,098 of CANODN010000210.1, forward strand.
AAAGAGAACTGCCAATACCAGAATGCCAAACAAAAGAAACCAAAGCTCCGCCTCAAAGCCGTTTGCAATAAAATCTGTAAAATAACCGTCTCCTGCCAAAGACGATGTACTTCCTCGCAAATATTCAAAGAGATATTTGATCACCCAGCCGCCGATTACACTGTAATAAGGTACGATAAGCATGGGAATCACTGCGTTAATCCAGCCTCCGAACCGAAACGAAAACCGCTTTCCAAAAGCCCCAAAAGCTCCCACCGGACTTCTCCTTGTCATACGTCCCAATGCCGTTTCCGATACAATCAATGCATAACCAAAGGTCAGCATCAAAACCAGATAGGTCAAAAGAAAAATACCGCCTCCGTACTTTGCCGCCAGATAGGGAAATCTCCAGATATTCCCAAGACCCACGGCTGATCCTGCAACCGCCAGAACATAGCCCAGTTTTCCGGAAAAGCTGCTGCGGGACTTTTCCTTTTGTAAGGCTGCCCCTTTGTTTTCTCCCTTTTTCATTTTATAATCCTCCCCAAAATATACTATTGCTCTATCATAACATGTTCTTTGGATACAGGCAATTGATTTCGTTCCATATTCTGTTTATCCTTTGACAGCACTGCAGCCCATTTCGTTCTTATGTCTCATAAAATAGAATGCACCTGTCAAATCAGCAATCCCCCAGCCAATGGGAATAGACCACCAGATACCTGCTACACCGATTGACGGTACCGGTGCCAGCATATAGGAAAGTCCCACACGAATCCCCAGCGAAATCACCGTCAGTACAACTGACATCCCAGGCTTTCCCACTGCCCGGTAAAGCCCATAAAACAAAAACAAGCACCCGATTCCGCAATAAAAAGGTCCCACTGTATGCAAAAACCGCATACCTTCCATAATAACATCTGCTTCCCTTGCATCAATAAAAAGCTGCATCAGCGGTTCCGCCAGAAACCAGATGGAAACCGATGCAATAATACAATAAGAAAAGCTTGTCATCACTGCATACCGGATTCCCAGAGAAATTCTCTCCTTTTTCTTTGCCCCTGCATTCTGGGCAATAAATGTAGAAAATGCATTCGCATATTCCTGCACCGGCATATAAGTAAAAGAGTCTATTTTTACTGCCGCTGCAAACCCCGCCATTACCGTCACTCCAAATGTATTCACCAATCCCTGTACCATCAGAATTCCAAAATTCATCACAGACTGCTGCAGACAGGTCAAAAGCGAATAATTTGTAATTTCCAGCAGATTTTCGGCCTTGATCCGGAAATGACAAAAGGCATTCCGCAGTATTTTGTTTTTGACAATTGCATAAAGTCCGATTCCAACGCCTGATATATACTGAGACAAGATCGTCGCAGCGGCAGCCCCGGCGGTCCCCTGCTCTAAAACCGCAATAAACAGCAGATCCAGTCCGATATTAAGCACCGTGGAAATGCACAGAAAAACCAGCGGTATCACGGAATTACCCAGAGCTTTTAAATATGCTCCAAAAAAATTATATACGGCAACGGCAGGAATCCCGCAAAATATAAGAACCAGATAATCCCTGGTAATCTCTGTAATTTCCTGCGGAATATTCATCCAGCGGATAATCCCATCTACACCCAAAAGCGATAATGCCGTAAGAAGCACTGCGATCACCGCCGTCAGAAGAAAGGAAGCGCAGATACTACTTTCCAGTCGTTTTTCATCCTGTTTTCCAAAGCTCATGGAAAACACAACCCCGCTGCCCATACACAGACCAAGCAGTACTGACGTCAGACATGTCATCAGCGCAAAAGCAGAGCCTACCGCCGCCAGCGCATCCGAACCGATATAATGTCCCACCACCCAGGTGTCTGCAACATTATACCCCTGCTGTAAAATATTCCCAAGTATCATCGGCAGCGCAAAAAAACACATCGTTGGAAACACGGAACCCTTCGTTAAGTCTTGATTCATTCTTTTTCACCCTGGTTCAGTATAACATATCCGAACCGCTATGTAAATTTCACATTAAACCTTGATAAATCAAGAAAATGTGATAAAATAAATAGCCGGACCAAAGTGTAACAAACGGGCATATCCTGCCCTTATGCTTTTCATATAGAAATATGTAAAAGCAATAGAAAGAAGGTTAAACCTATATGAATATGAAAAGAGAAGACATCCGCAACATTGCAATTATCGCCCATGTTGACCACGGCAAAACAACCCTGGTAGACGAGCTTTTAAAACAAAGCGGTGTATTCCGTGAAAACCAGGAAGTCAAAGAACGCGTCATGGACTCCAATGACATTGAACGGGAAAGGGGCATCACAATTCTTTCCAAAAATACGGCTGTATTTTATAAAAATACCAAAATCAACATTGTAGACACTCCTGGACATGCAGATTTCGGCGGCGAGGTAGAGCGCGTGCTTAAAATGGTAAACGGCGTAATCCTTGTAGTAGATGCTTTTGAAGGCGTTATGCCGCAAACAAAATTCGTACTGATGAAGGCGCTTGCATTAAATCTGCCTGTGATCGTCTGCGTCAATAAAATTGACCGTCCTGAAGCACGTCCTGACGAAGTCATTGATGAGGTATTGGAATTATTTATGGATCTGGATGCATCCGACGAGCAGCTGGAATGTCCGTTTATTTTCACTTCCGCCAGAAACGGCTGTGCCATGAAGGATTTGAATCAGCCAAAGGATGATATGACCGATCTGTTTGATACGATTGTCGATTACATTCCTGCCCCGGAAGGTGATCCGGATGCCGGCACACAAGTATTAATCAGCACCATTGATTACAACGAATATGTCGGCCGTATCGGCGTCGGCAAGGTAGACAACGGCTGTATCAAAGTGAATCAGGATGCTCTGCTG
>CANODN010000211.1 GCA_947564765.1 uncultured Roseburia sp.
CATCTTCTCCGTCTGCCCCGGCGCCTGTGTATTTCATCATACAAAAGCACCTGTAAACGAAGACAGGATACTGCCAATACGAATTCGGATGTATGACACACAGATCAATGGAATTTCTTATGAGATCCGCAGTCTGGATATGGACAGGCTGATTGCAGATACAAGGGTAGAGAATTATACAAACGAGCAGGGGATGATCAAAGCAGATATTCCGATTCAGAATCTCCTGGAAGCAGGCGAAGAATATCTGTTTATTATAAAACTGGAATCACAGAAAGATACGATCTACTATTATACAAGAATCATAGAAGAAGAGGATTGCCATACACAGGATTGTGTTGCCTTCACTATGAACTTTCACAATAAGACATTTGATCCGGAGGCAGCCAAAGAACTGGCGACTTATTTAGAGCCAAATGCTTCCGGGGACAATTCTACCTTAAACAGAGTAGATATCCATTCCAGCTTAAAGCAGGTAGCGTGGGCAGATTTAAACAAAGAACGGCTGACTACGCCGGTGCCTTCTTTAAAGGAGATCAATAATTCTTATACCGTTGTGATTTTAGATTATCTGGCAGCATCAACGGGAATAAACGGAGAGCTTGAGTATTATAATGTAGAAGAATATTACCGGGTTCGTTATACAAAAGAGAGAATGTATCTTTTGAATTATGAGCGGAATGCAGAGCAGATTTTCAGAGCGGAGAATCTGGAGGTTTATGATAATTATATTCAGTTGGGAATCCGGGATGAGAATGTGGAATTTGCTTCCAATGAAAAAGGAAATATTGTCTGTTTTGTGCAAGGCGGAGAGCTTTGGAGTTACAATGAGACAAGCAATCAGCTGTCTCAGATATTCAGTTTTATCGGAAATGAAGGAATTGACGACAGGGAAAACTATAGAGAGCATGACATCCGGATTATTAATATAGATGAGACGGGAAGTGTGAATTTTGTAGTATACGGATATATGAACTGCGGGGTACATGAGGGAAAAGTCGGAATCTGCGTTTATCACTACGACAGTGTTGCCAATACGGTAGAAGAGGAATTGTTTATTCCTTCCGATGAATCCTATCAGGTGATGAAGGCGGATTTGGGACAGCTTATGTATGAAAACGGACAGAGAGTATTCTTCATCATGTTAAATGGAACGGTATTCCGGATTGATTTAATGCAGATGCAGGTCAAAGAATATATTACGGGACTGACAGAGGGCGCCTATGCGATTTCCGATTCCCACAGATATTTTGCATGGACGGAAAGCGAAGATATCAACGGGGCGGATAAGATATATTTCGTCAATCTGGATACGGAAGAACAAAAAGAGATTTCGGCAGATTCCGGAGAATGCGTCAAGACCCTCGGATTCATGGAGGATGATTTTGTATACGGCGTGGCGAGAGAGTCTGATATCCACCAGGATCTGGCGGGCAATATTACATTTCCCATGTATCAGGTCAGGATTTTAGCGGCAGAGTCTCTGGAAAATTTAAAATCCTATGAGAAACCGGGATTTTTTGTTTCAGATATTGAGATCAATGATTATATTATGTATTTGAACAGAATACAGTTTAATGGTATGGCATACGTGGAAGCCTCCCAGGATACGATTATGAACCGTGAGGGAGATAAAGCGGCGATTGTCGGCGTGCACAGTACGTTGACAGAGGTGAAGGAGACGCAGATACAGCTTTCTATGGCAGAAGAAGTAAAAACGGCAGCCCCCAAAATCCTGACGCCAAAGGAAGTGGTTTTAGAGGAAAAAAGAGAAATAGCGCTGAATAATACCGGCGAAAAGAGCAATTATTATGCATATGCCAGGGGAGATGTCCTGCGGGTAACAGATGATTTAAAGGAAGCAATTTCTGCAGCAAATCAGGAAATGGGCGTCGTCATTGGCAGCAGACAGCAATATGTCTGGAAACGGGCCAGAAAATCCATACAGCCGGCAATGGAGGTAAAAGCAGGAGATGAAGACGCAGGCGGTTCATCCATAGCCCAGTGTGTCAGTGCCATGTTAGAACAGGAATCCATTAACATCGGCGTAACGGCTTTGATCAATCAGGGAAAGACGCCGAAAGAAATTTTAGAAACCACCATGGAGGATGTTACAGTGGTGGATTTAAGCAGATGCAGTCTGGAGGAAATTCTTTATTATATTAATCTCGGGACACCGGTGTTTGCAATGCGCAGTGATACGGATGCGGTACTGGTGACGGGGTATGATGCAAACAATGTATATCTGTATGATCCCATAGGTTCCGTGGCAGAAAAAATGGGACAAAAGGATGCATCGGAAATGTTTGAACGCGCGGGCAATATCTTTTTTGGATATGTCGTAGAACAATAAAAGATAAAAGTGACAGTCCAAAAACCCGAAAAGCTAAAAAAGTGCATAAGTTTTGTCAGGCAGAATATCATTCTTTCGTAGAAAATAATGATTTTGCAAAAAGATATTGTAAATTTAGAGATTATGGTTTATATTAAAGAATGTACTTTAGGAGGAAACGAAAACATGAGCAAAAAGGAAATTGTAGTATCAAATGTTTCAGAGAAACATGATAATCCAATTGCTGAACTGGTGCAGGTTGCCTGTCAGTTTGACAGTCATATTATCCTGGAGAGTGAAAATCGGAGAATCAATGCCAAAAGTATTATGGGAATCATGGCTTTTAATCCCTCTAAGGGAATGATTGTAAATATTGTTACTGAAGGTAAAGATGAACAGGAAGCATTGATAGCAATGGAAAAGTTTTTAGTGTGTGAGTAAGTTTTAATTAGGGAGGTCAATTATGCCAAAAGAAGCAAAGGGTAAAGCAGCTGAGGTGGACACAAAGAAGAAGCCGGAGGTAAAGGCTGAACCTGTAAAGGCAGAAGCAAAGGCAGCTGCTCCAAAAGCAGCAGAGCCGAAGAAAGAAGCAGCTGCTCCAAAAGCAGCAGAACCGAAGAAGGAAGCAGTTCCGGCTGCAAAGAAGGCAGAACCGAAGAAGGAAACAGCTTCTGCAAAGAAACCGGCAGCAAAAGCAAAGAAAGCTGCAAAAGAAAAAGCAGTTATGGTGCCGGAGATTTATGTACAGTATACGGATAACGGCGAGCAGGAAGCAAGCATGGCAGACATCGTAGCCAAAATCAAAGCGTTATATGTAGCAGAAGGCCATCGTGAGTCTTCCATTAAATCACTTAAGGTTTATATGAAGCCTCAGGAGTGGAAAGCATATTATGTGATCAATGATAAAATTGAAGGAAATATTATGATATTCTAATTTTAATCATAGAAAATTCCCGGCATTGCCGGGAATTTTTTGTTGCCATGCATCCGAAAGAAGCTGCCGGCGGCAGACTCTTTCGGTGCGGCTTCTTATGCATTTTCTTTACGGTACTTATCCAAAAGACGATGAATTCTCTCGTAGGGATCTAAAAGATCACTGATGGATACGTCATGATTTAAGGTATCAATGATATAAGCAATGTATTTACTCATATCGCAATTGATATAATAGGGCTTTTCTAAAAGCTCTTCATCCTGCCAGGTGAGATTCGTTGTCAACAGACGATAGATAATACCATCTTCATAAGCTTTGTCAAATTTCTCGAGGCCGTTTGTGAAGAGACCGAAGGTTGCGATCATAAAGATACGGTTTGCTTTCCGTTTCTTTAACTCGGTTGCCACATCGATCATGCTGTCACCGGAGGAGATCATATCATCAATAATCAATACATCTTTGCCCTCTACGGAGGAACCTAAAAACTCATGGGCTACGATGGGATTTCGGCCGTCTACCACTTTACTGTAATCCCGGCGTTTATAGAACATACCCATATCCAGGCCAAGGACATTGGCAAGATAAATGGCACGGTTTGTACCGCCTTCGTCCGGACTGATTACCATCATGTGGTCATTCCCGCTTTTTTATTATGCTGTTGCCCAAACGCCGATCAGGGCTTTGA
>CANODN010000212.1 GCA_947564765.1 uncultured Roseburia sp.
GATGAAGGATGGCTCCTTTGTTAATCTGGAGGATCATACCCTTGAAATGCTGGCAGAGCTTATGGATTCTGCCCATATCAAGCCAAAGGAATTTGTCAAAGGAAAAATGCATCTGCCCATGTACCGTACCCTTTACCTGGATAAGATGCTGGAAGAAAATGAGGGCGTATACAGCAGCAGAGACAGTCATTTCAGAGAGGTAGTCAAAGGCTTTAAAACCATTAAAGATGCTGATTTTGAAGAGCCCCAAAGTCTTTCTAAAATTATGCGGAAATATCAGAAAAACGGATATAAATGGCTTCGCACACTGGAAACATGGCAGTTTGGCGGTATTCTGGCAGACGATATGGGACTTGGAAAAACATTGCAGATCATTGCAGTGCTGCTTTCGGCCAGGCAGGAGAACAAAAAAGGGACATCGTTAGTTGTCGCTCCGGCAGCTTTGGTTTTTAACTGGGCAGAGGAATTCGAACGATTTGCACCGGAGGTTTTGGTTTCTGTCATTACAGGAACCCAGGAGGAGCGGCAGAAGAAGATAGATGCATATAGCGAAGCCGATGTGTTGGTTACGTCATACGATCTGTTAAAGCGAGATATTCATCTTTATGAAGAAAAGCAGTTCTTGTATGAAATTATTGACGAGGCACAGTATATCAAAAACCATACAACTGCGGCGGCAAAGGCCGTCAAGGTAATAAACAGCCGAATTCGATATGCACTTACCGGTACGCCCATTGAAAACCGTCTGAGTGAATTGTGGAGTATTTTTGACTATCTGATGCCGGGATTTTTATATGGATATGATGTGTTTAAACGGGAGATGGAAACGCCTATTGTCAAAAACGGTGACGAAGGCGCCATGAAACGCCTGCAGAAAATGGTGGGACCGTTTATTCTGCGAAGATTAAAAGAGGACGTATTAAAAGATCTTCCGGAAAAATTAGAAGAATGCCGTTATGTAAGATTTGAAAGCACGCAGCAGCAGCTCTATGACGGACAGGTTTTACATATGAAAGAAGTAATTGCGGGACAGGATGATACGGATTTTAATAAAAATAAAATACAGATTCTTGCAGAGATAACCAGACTGCGCCAGATCTGTTGTGATCCTTCTCTGTGCTTTGACAATTATCGCGGTGAGGCGGCGAAATTAGAGGCCTGTCTGCAGCTGATTCAAAGCGCTATGGATGGCGGACACAGGATGTTGATTTTTTCCCAGTTCAAATCTATGCTGGAGATTTTACAGCAAAAGCTGGATGTCGCAGAGATTCCTTATTTTATTATTACAGGAAGTACCTCAAAAGAAAATCGTCTGCAGCTGGTGAAAAAATTTAATGAAGGGGATACGCCCGTCTTTTTGATATCATTGAAGGCGGGCGGTGTCGGGCTGAACCTGACTGGAGCAGATGTAGTGATCCACTATGATCCCTGGTGGAATCTGGCTGTACAGAACCAGGCAACAGACCGTGCACACCGGATCGGACAGACGAAAAAGGTAACGGTCTATAAATTAATTGCCAAAAATACCATTGAAGAGAAGATTCAAAAGCTGCAGGAAACGAAAAGGAATCTGGCAGAACAGGTAATCGGCGGAGAAATGGGACAGCTTGGCGCTTTGAGCAGAGAAGAGATTTTAGAATTGCTGGAGGTTTGACGCCTTTGGAGAGAACTTGCAGTAAAGTGCAAGGCTTTGGACAGAATAGAAAATTGTTACAATAAAATTTCAAGAATTTGGTATAAAAATAAAATTTCCTCATAGAATTATATAATCGAAAGTTTGTTGCATATCTTATATTATGATGAAATAATTCTGGGAGGAAAACTATGCAGAATAAGAAAAGAATCAAATGGACGCTGTTTGCAGCTTTAATCATGGCAGTTTGTTTTATGGCACAATTTAAGCTGCAGGCAGAAAACGCGGACACCTTTATTTCACCGGAGTGTGTGGCATACTGTGAGGAGATCGGCAGACAATATGCAATCTGTCCGGAGCTGCTGGAAGCAATTATGGAATCGGAATCCTCCGGCAATCCCAGGGCGCAGAACGGAAATTGCAAGGGATTGATGCAGATCAATGTAAATTATCATAAAAATCGTATGGATCGTCTCGGGGTTTCCGACATTTATGATGAACGGGGCAATATTCTTCTGGCAGCAGATTATCTTGCGGAATTATTCCGGGAGCATGGGGATATCGGAACCGTACTGATGCTGTACAATGGCAGCAAAAACGCATTGGAGCGCGGCGTAGCGGCGGATTATACGGAATATGCAAGAAAGATTATGGAGCGTTCAGCACAGCTGGAGCGGCTGCATCAGAAGTAAGATAAAAATTTTTACAAAAGACGGAGGGACTATGAACAGAATACCTTATGAAACCTGCGGATTTGCATTTGAAAATGAGGAATTGCTGGAGAAAGCAATCAAAGAAGAAGAAGGAATACGTTATATCAAAAACAGTGCGAATCTGAAGGACCCGAAAATGGTTCTTCAGATTTATTCTCAAATGGTAAGACAGCGTCTTTTTGAAACACCGGTTGGGTATGTGTTTTTAAAAGAACTGCAGGATTATTTAAAGACAGAGCCTATGGTCAGCAATCAGGAAATTCCGGCAATTCCGGTTGCCGTTTACCGGGAGAAACCGATAGGGGCAAAAGGAATGAGATCCGAACATACAGATGAGAACCGTACTTCAAGGAAACCAAAGAGCAGCAGAGAATTGCGCAAAAAGCCGGTAAAGACAAAGACGAAAACAAAGATCATCCGCAAAACAGAAGTGCGGAATGTGGACTACAAGCCATGGTTTCGGGCAAGTCTTTCCGTCAGTATTATTTTGCTTTTTATTGTGATCGGGATGTTTGTCGTAACGGCAACCAGCGGAAATATCAATATTGTAAATTATGAAAATGCTCTGATTGAAAAATATGAGAATTGGGAAACGCAGCTAAAGGAGAAAGAAGAAAAGCTGAAAGAGAAGGAACGAGCCATTTCTCAGTCACAGGGAGAGGACACATTCTGATATTTCATATTTTTTTCATAAATAGCTGTTATAATGAGAAAAAACGAAGCGAGGCACGGGATGGATAAGATCAAAATATTGGTAGTAGATGATGAAAGCAGAATGCGGAAGCTGGTCAGGGATTTTTTGATCCGTGACAATTTTGAAGTAATCGAAGCTGGTGACGGAGAAGAGGCGTTGGATCTTTTTTATCGGGACAAAGACATTTCGCTGATTATTCTGGATATCATGATGCCGAAAATCAACGGCTGGGAAGTTTGCCGTGAGATCAGAGAAACATCAAAGATTCCGATCATTATGCTGACTGCCAAGGGGGATGAGAATGATGAGCTGCAGGGGTTTGATCTTGGCGTAGATGAATATATTTCAAAACCCTTCAGTCCCAAAATTCTGGTTGCCCGGGTAGAGGCGATTCTGCGAAGGGCAAATAAAATGTCCGAAGAAGAGACAGTAAAGGCCGGCAGTATTGTGATTGATAAAGCGGCGCATCTGGTGACTGTGGACGAAGAACGGGTGGAGCTTAGTTACAAGGAATTTGAACTGCTGGTTTACTTTATTGAAAATCAGGGAATTGCCCTTTCCAGAGAGAAAATTTTAAACCATGTTTGGAATTATGATTATTTCGGCGATGCCCGGACAATTGATACCCATGTGAAGAAGCTGCGCAATAAGCTTGGAAAACGTGGGGAGTATATTAAAACGATTTGGGGCATGGGTTATAAATTCGAGGTGAACGGGTGAGACATTCGTTGAAAAAACGTTGCATTTATGGGGGTTTCAGGGCATTTGAGGAGACTTTGGAAATAAGAAGACTACCGAAAAACTACTAACTACATGGAATGGGTGGAAAATTAAATATGAAATAGGATTACGCAAATAAGGTTCTTGATGAAGCAAAGCAACTAAAGGGAGATGCGGA
>CANODN010000213.1 GCA_947564765.1 uncultured Roseburia sp.
AAAAGAACGAAGTGAACAAAAGATACAGAATCTGATCGAGGAGTATGATAAAGAACGGAAACTGATTCATCAGGAGCATCTGCGCCGGCTTGAAGTAATTGAGGGCCTCAGCATCAATTATGAGTCCATTTTATATGCTGATTTGGATGAAGATAAAATTCTGCCATACCGTTTAAGCTGCAGAAATGAACAGCAGTTTCAGAAGAGGTTCCAAATACAGGGGTTCTTATGGTATTCTTCCGATTATGTAAAAACCTGGGTGCATCCGCAGGATCGGGAAATGGTGACCAAATACACAGACGAAAAATATATCCGGCAAAAATTATCGGAGACGAATACTTACTATCTGAATTACCGGGTAATTCAGGATGAAGAGATTCAGTATATTCAGCTTCGCGTTGTAAATGTAGGAAGCAGGGAACATATTTCACAGATCGTCATGGGGTACCGGAGCGTAGATGAAGAAATCCGGCAGGAAATGAAACAGAAACAGATACTGAAAGAGGCCCTGAATAATGCAAATCTGGCAATCAATGCTAAAAATACATTTTTATCAAATATGTCTCACGATATGCGGACGCCTCTGAATGGGGTTTTTGGTTATGCGGCTCTTGCCAAAAGCCGGATTTCTGATAAAGAGACGGTGCAGGACTGCCTGGAACATATTGAAGCGTCCGGAAAGCAGCTTTTGGATTTAATTGAAAAAGTGCTGAAGATATCCTGGACGGAATCAAACGACATGTACATAGAAGAGACGGAATTTGATTTGCATGATATTATCCAGGAAGTGTATAAAAGACTGATTTTACAGGCTTCTGATAAGAATGTGGCTCTTTCGGCGGATTCGGAAAAAATAGAACACTGCAATGTCTGCGGAGATAAAGCCAAATTAATTCAGGTTCTCTTATATTTAGGTGAAAATGCCGTAAAATATACAAAGAGCAATGGAAAAGTGGGGCTTTCCGTCAAAGAGCTTGAAAGAATGGCAAACGACTATGCTGTTTATCAGTTTATCATTAAAGATACCGGGATTGGAATTAATGAGGAGTTTCAAAAAAACATCTTTGAGCCGTTTGAAAGAGAAAAAAACACCACATTCAGCGGCATTCACGGTACGGGGCTTGGTCTTACGATCGCAAGAAATATCGTGGAAATGATGGGAGGCAAAATAGAGGTAAACAGTACGGTGGGTGTTGGAAGCGTATTTACAGTAACGCTTCGGTTCCGCATACAGGCGTCTTCCGAGAATTTATTCACAGATACGGAAAAAACGATTGCCAAGCTTAAAAATCAGAAAATCCTTTTGGTGGAAGATAATGAAATCAACCGGGAGATTGAGACAGAGATATTAAAAGAAATTGGATTTTGCGTGGAAGCTGTGGAAAACGGCAGCGTTGCCGTAGAAAAAATGAGATATGCAAAACCATATGAATACATTTTAATCCTTATGGACATTCAAATGCCTGTTATGGACGGACGAAAGGCCGCAGAGGCCATTCGCAAACTTGAAAATCCGGTCGCGGCAGACATCCCGATTATTGCGCTTTCAGCAGACGCTTTTGAAAGCGACAAGCGTATGTCGATGGAAAGCGGCATCAATGCGCATCTTCCAAAGCCTGTGGATGTTCCGCAGCTTTTGGATGCGATTGCAAAGGCGGTGCAGATTCATAAAATAAAAACAATGGAGGAGTGAACATGAAGGCAAAACTGGAAGTTTGCGTTGATTCTGTGGAATCAGCGGTAATTGCACAAAAGGGAGGAGCGGACCGGCTGGAAGTCTGCGCCAATCTGGTGATTGGCGGTACGACGCCCGGTATCAGCCAGTTTAAACAGATTCGCAAGGCATGTGATATAGAACTGAATGTTTTGATTCGGCCCCGGTTTGGAGATTTTTTGTATACAGACGCGGAATTTCAGATGATAACGGAAGATATTCTGACGTTTCGTGAGCTGGGGGCTGACGGTATCGTGGCGGGATGCCTTCTGGCTGACGGAACTTTAGATACGGAGAGATTGTTAAAAATCAGGGAATGCGCCGGAAATCTGCATATGACGCTGCACCGTGCGTTTGACGTCTGTAAAGATCCGGGCCAGGCGCTTGAAGCGTCGGTTTCTCTTGGCATAGATACAATCCTTACTTCCGGACAAGAGGAAAACTGCATGGCTGGGCGGGAGCTTTTGCAACAGTTGATTGTACAGGCGGCAGACAAAATTGAAATTCTGGCAGGCGGCGGCGTGAATGCAGAGGTCATTGAAATATTAAAGAAGGAGATTGGAGCGTATAGTTTTCATATGTCTGGAAAACAAAGGCTTAACAGCGGTATGAGTTACCGGAATGAACGCGTCAGCATGGGATTGCCTGGACTTTCCGAGTTTGATATTTTTCGTACGGAACTTGCGCAAATTCAGCGGGCAAGAGAGGCTGCGGACAAAAAATTTTAGTTTTGAAATCCTTGCATTCAGGCACAAAATATGATACTGTTATTTAGTAAGAATCAGTTTCGGACACGCTGGGAATTTTTTGATTATTTTTTTGAAAAGGATTGTTAAAAAATTAACAGCTATCGAAATAAAATATGGATAAGGAGACGAGAAAATGGCAAAAAAAGTAGTTTTAGCAGGTGCATGCCGTACAGCAATCGGAAAAATGGGAGGGGCATTGAGCAACACCCCGGCGGCTGATTTGGGCGCAATCGTTATCAAGGAAGCTTTGAATCGGGCTGGTGTGAAACCGGAACAGGTGGACGAAGTAATGATGGGATGCGTAATCCAGGCTGCACAGGGACAGAACGTAGCGCGTCAGGCATCCATCAAAGCAGGCCTGCCGATTGAAGTTCCGGCATTTACCTTGAACGTAGTATGCGGTTCCGGCTTAAAGTGCGTTAATGAAGCTGCAAGCTTAATTATGTCAGGACAGGCTGACATCGTTGTTGCGGGAGGTATGGAGAATATGTCCATGGCGCCATATGCAATGACAAAAGCTCGTTTTGGATACCGTATGAACAATGCGACGATCATTGATACCATGGTAAACGATGCGCTGACAGACGCATTCAACCATTACCACATGATGATCACAGCAGAAAACGTATGTGATAAATATGGACTTACCCGTGAAGAATTAGACGAGTTCTCAGCAAACAGCCAGCAGAAATGTGAAAAAGCAATGGCGGAAGGCAGATTTGACGATGAAATCGTTCCGGTTCCGGTAAAAGTAAAGAGAGAAACCGTTATGTTTGCAAAGGATGAGGGACCTCGCGCCGGCACGACAAAAGAGAGTCTTGCCAACTTGAAATGCTGCTCCGGCAAAGAAGGCGGCCTCGTTACCGCAGGCAATGCATCCGGCATCAACGACGGCGCCGCTGCAATGGTTGTTATGAGTGAAGAAAAAGCGAAAGAACTTGGCGTAACGCCTATGGCTACCTGGGTTGCGGGAGCGCTTGGCGGCGTTGCTCCGGAAATCATGGGAGTCGGCCCGGTTGCAGCTACCAACAAAGTATTTGCGACAACGGGACTTACCATCGACGATATGGATTTAGTAGAAGCAAACGAAGCTTTTGCAGCGCAGTCTATCGCAGTTGCAAGAGATTTGAACTTCAATATGGATAAAGTAAACGTAAACGGCGGCGCAATCGCCCTTGGACACCCGGTAGGAGCATCCGGATGCCGTATCCTTGTAACTTTGCTCCATGAAATGCAGAAGAGAGATGCAAAGAAAGGCCTTGCAACGCTCTGCATCGGCGGCGGCATGGGCTGCGCGACCATCGTAGAAAGAGATTAAGTTATCAATATGAAAACAGACATCCGGGAGGTAACCGCTTCTCGGATGTTCATATGCAATAATAAAATCATTTAAGGAGGAACTACAATGAAAGTAGGAGTTATTGGTGCAGGAACCATGGGACAGGGAATTGCAAA
>CANODN010000214.1 GCA_947564765.1 uncultured Roseburia sp.
GTGAAATGAAACGTCTTTATGTAAGACCACAATTTAGAGAAAAAAATATTGGTAAACTACTGGTGCAGAAAATAATCATTGACGCAAAACAAATTGGTTATTCTTATATGTTGTTAGATACTCTCCCCTTTTTAGGACAGGCAATTCATTTGTATGAGAAATTTGGATTCTATACAATAGATTGCTATAATAATAGTCCTATGAGTACATCTATATATATGAGATTAGATTTACAGACTGCATCCGGCGCACCTTTATGCTTTTAGGAACATGCCGCGCCGGACAATCCGTTAAAGATTTTTTATTGTATACCTTCTCTCCTTTTATAATCTTCCAGCATCTGACTCAGCTTTTCCAAATCTTCCTGTGTCAGTACATCCCTTCTTTTCCGTTTCTCCCTATAGTCAGCGAACCGGGAGTATAATTCCTTTAATCTGCGCTTTATATTTTCCATTATACTTTCTCAATCCTTTCCATCTTTTAATATTATCTTTTTTTAATTATAGAGTAATTTTTACATTTTATCAATATGTAAAATTATTATTTTTTTCTATTTTGATATAAAGCATCTAATCACAAAGAATATATACATAATTTAACAAATTCTGTCAAAATTACTTTCATCGGATGGATGCCGGTTTCATTTTGAAACTATGTGATTATTTTAACGCTTCTGCCACTGCCGGCACTTTATTTGGAAAGAAAAAAGTGCACGGATCATACCAAAGGTATTTTTATTATCCATGCACTTTTATGTTCATTTCTTTATTTTCTCATCTACCGGAAATACTTCACGCCGGCTTCAAATATCTTCATATCCTGCTCGCCATAGATATTGACTGCAACAGACTTCCCGCGGCGTTCCACATGCGCCATTTTTCCAAGGATACGTCCATCCGGACTGGTAATGCCTTCAATTGCCCCATAGGAACCATTTACATTCCATTCCTCGTCCATAGTGGGCTGCCCTGCTTCGTTGACATACTGTGTCGCCACCTGGCCGTTTGCAAACAGTCTGTCGATCCATTCCTTGGGCGCTACAAAGCGTCCTTCTCCGTGAGACGCCGGATTGCAATAGGTCTCTCCCAGCCCGGCCTCTGCCAGCCATGGAGATTTATTGGTTACGACCTTGGTATAAACCATTTTGCTGATATGACGTCCGATTGTATTATAGGTCAGTGTCGGAGAATCTGTTTTCTGCTCGGTAATTTCCCCATAGGGCACAAGTCCTAATTTGATCAGCGCCTGGAATCCGTTGCAGACTCCAAGCATCAAACCGTCTCTCTCCTGTAAAAGCCGATTGACTGCTTCTGTTAATTTTGCATTGCGGAATGCTGTAGCAAAAAATTTCGCAGAACCCTCCGGTTCGTCACCGGCAGAAAATCCTCCCGGAAACATAATCATCTGAGACTGATGAATTGCTTTTTCAAATTCATCTACAGAATCTCTGATATCTGCGGCATCCAGATTTTTAAATACTTTTGTAATAACCTGTGCGCCTGCTGCTTCAAAAGCTTTTGCGCTGTCGTATTCACAATTTGTACCCGGAAATACTGGAATAAATACAGTTGGTTTTGCCACTTTATGTTTACAGATATAAAGCTTATCTGTTTCATATACTTTGGTATCTATCGTATTAAAATCCTCTGCAGCACGAGTCGGGAATACCGGTTCCAGGGTAGATGTCCATGCTGCAAGAGCCTCCTCCATAGACATATGCATATCTCCCCAGATAAAGGCTTGCCTGTCATTTACTTCACCTGCAATTTCTGCAAATTCTCCAAGCCCTTCCGTTTCAAAAGCTGCCAGAATTTCTTCTGATTTTTCTTTGCTTACCTCTGCGGCGATGTTTCCAAATCCCGGCATAAACATGATGCTGTCGCTGATACCATCTTCTATGGTAACGCCTAACTTATTGCCGAATGCCATTTTGCTCACGGCAGCGGCAAGTCCCTTGCCATCCAAGGCATACGCCGACAAGATCGCTCCTTCTCCCATAAATCGGTGTATCATATCATAGACCTTCATAACCTGCTCATAATCAGGAAGTTCATAATCGTCTTTCTTTATGGAAAACAGCAGTAATTTGTTTCCTGCCTGTTTCAGTTCCGGTGTTTTAATATCCTTTTCTTTTGCGGTATCTACTGCAAAGGATACCAATGTAGGCGGTACGTCAATTTCATTAAAACTGCCGGACATGCTGTCTTTTCCGCCGATGGATGGCAGTCCGAAACCAATCTGTGCACTGTAGGCTCCCAGTAATGCGGCAAAGGGCTGACTCCAGCGGGAAGGCTCATTTGACATTCTGCGGAAATATTCCTGGAAGGTAAAGCGAATCTTCGTATAATCCCCTCCGGCAGCCACAATCCGGGCAACGGATTCCAATACGGCATAAACGGCTCCGTGATAAGGGCTCCAAGAAGACAGATAGGGATCAAATCCATAACTCATCATGGTAACAACATCGGTTTTTCCCTTTGCCACCGGCAGCTTTGCTACCATACTCTGGGTTTCTGTCAGCTGATACCTGCCTCCATAGGGCATATATACACTGCCTGCACCAATGGAGCCGTCAAACATTTCCACCAAGCCTTTCTGAGAGCATACATTTAAATCTGCCAGCTCAGCCAGCCAGGCAGCTTTTCTGTCCTGTTTTTCGACTGCTTCCTGTACGGCAGAAAGAGACATACGGTCAAAATAGCTATCTTCTCTGGAAGGAATATCCACGGCAACAGAAGTCTCCTGATGTGCTCCGTTGGTATCCAGAAAAGCACGGGAAATATTTACGATTTCTTTTCCTCTCCAGCTAAGTACCAGTCTCGGCTCTTTGGTTACAACCGCAACGGACACAGCCTCTAAATTTTCTTCTTTCGCATAAGCCAGAAACTGCTCCACATCCTCCGGTGCCACCACAACTGCCATACGCTCCTGGGATTCGGAAATGGCAATTTCCGTTCCGTCTAATCCTGCATATTTTTTCGGTACTTTATCCAAATCTACTCTAAGCCCCGGTGCAAGCTCTCCTATGGCAACGGATACACCGCCCGCTCCAAAGTCGTTACATTTCTTGATAATATAGCTGACCTCTTCTCTGCGGAACAGTCTCTGAATTTTTCGCTCGGTAGGGGGATTTCCCTTCTGGACTTCCGCACCGCAAGTATCAATGGAGGCCGTATTATGCGCCTTGGAGGAACCGGTGGCACCGCCACACCCGTCTCTTCCGGTACGTCCGCCAAGGAGTATGATCACATCCCCCGGATCGGAAGTCAGTCTCTGTACGGCACGTCTGGGAGCCGCTCCCATAACAGCGCCGATTTCCATACGTTTTGCAGCATAATTCGGATGATAGATTTCTTTGACATATCCGGTGGCAAGTCCGATCTGATTGCCGTAGGAGCTGTATCCATGGGCTGCGCTTCGTACGATTTTCTTCTGAGGCAGCTTGCCTTCCATAGTATCTTTCACTGATACGGTGGGATCTGCCGCTCCTGTGACACGCATTGCCTGATAAACATAAGTACGTCCGGACAACGGATCTCGAATGGCTCCGCCAAGGCAGGTAGCAGCGCCGCCGAAAGGTTCGATCTCCGTCGGATGGTTGTGCGTCTCATTTTTAAAATTAACAAGCCATTCTTCTGTTTCTCCGTCTACTTTCACCGGAACCACAATGGAACATGCATTGATTTCATCAGATTCTTCCTGATCCTCAAGCTTTCCTTCTGCCTTCAGACGTTTCATCGCCATAGTTGCGATATCCATAAAGCAGACAAATTTATCTTCTCTGCCTGCGTAAAGCGTCTTATGGGTATCCAGATAATCTGCATAGGCCGCTTCCATCGGCTTTTTATAATCGCCTTCCTTAAATGTAATTGAAATAACCGGAAATTTTCCCATGTATTCTTCACACAGCTC
>CANODN010000215.1 GCA_947564765.1 uncultured Roseburia sp.
ACGGCTATTGGAATCTTTTTCTTCCAAAGCTTTCTTACACAGATTTTGATCATTATTTAAACAGCATTGCACGTTATATAAAAGACGGCTCGATTTCATCGATTCAAGAGCTGTATTATCCGATCCGCCTGAAACCTGCGGGAGAAAATTCTTTTGAAAATTTAAGAAAAAACGGGGTAAACCATATCGAACTGCGTATGCTGGATTTAAATCCCATGTGCTGTGCCGGAGTGGCAAGAAAGGATCTTGCTTTTATTCATCTCCTGATTGCATACCGGACGGCCCAATTACTGCATCTGTGGGAGAATACCAAATCTTATTCTGTGCAGGAGGGCAAAGGGCCGGAGCGGGAACGTCTTTTGGTGCATCGCCAGGCATCCCGTTTGCATTTCTGGGAGGAAAATCCGGATTATAAAAACTGCGCGCTCCGGCAAATCGACGATATGAAACAGTTTTTTTCTTTTTATGAGAAAAAAGGAATGGAGATTCCGGAAAACTATAAGGTTTCAGAGATTTTAGAATTAGAAGAACAGAAAATTTTAATGCCGGAAAAACGGTACGCCAATCAGATCCGGAAAAAATACCAGTCCGATTATATCGGAGTAAGAATGGATGAAATCCGGATGCTTTAACATAGGAGGAATGGAAGGATGAAACAGTCGAAAGCCATGAAGATCTGGAATCTTTTGTATCCAATCTGTATTTATTTTGTAGTGACAACCGTTGCAATTATTATTTTGGACTATGTTTTACCCGAAACGACAAATTCCAAGCTGTTCCGACAGCTTTTAACCTCACTTGCAGCCTTTCCGTTTCTGTTAAATTATTACAGACAGGATCAGAAGTTCCGGGGGGAATGGAAGCCAGGGGCATATGTTTCAATGATAAAAATAAAGCCGCTTCATTTTCTGTGGATGGTTTTGATTGGTGCATGCTTTGCTATTGCATTGAATAACCTGTTTGGAATGCTGCATCTGAGTGAGTATTCTGCTTCTTATGAGCAGGTGGAGAAAACATTTTATACGGGAAGGCTTGCTCTTGAGCTGGCAGCTCTTTGTATTGTAATCCCTATTGTGGAGGAGCTTCTTTACCGAGGGATTGTTTACAAAAGAGCGGCTGACTGGATCGGGGCGCGCCGTGCCATTGTTGTATCGGCTGTTATTTTCGGACTGATTCATATGAATCTGGTTCAGTTTATTTATGCATCCGTATTCGGACTGCTGTTAGCTTATTTTGTGGAAGTGACCGGAAATCTGACCGGTGCTGTTGCTGCACATATGGCAGCAAATCTGACTTCTGTGCTGCGGGCGGAGACGCAGGTGTTTGCATTTATGGATGAAAGCCGTGTTGTACAGAGTTTTATGACAATTGTTCTGGCATTGATTGCCGGGGCGGGCGTCTTTGGTATCTGGCGGCAGAGTGGAAGCGTTAAAAATAAATAAAAAAGAAATTGTATCAAAACAAGACGAAGGAGAAGCATTATGACGAAAATGAAACAAACAATAACCTGGATATTCGCAGTTCTGTTCGTTACTGCGATATTATGTTTTCCGATCCAGACACAGGCAGCAAATCTCAAATTAAATCACAAATCCCTGACAATGCATGTCGGAGGTTCTCAAAAATTGAAGGTTTCAACTTCCTTAAAAGGAAAGATTAAATGGAGTTCTTCCAACAAAAAGGTAGCTTCCATTTCAAATAAAGGAAAGGTCAAAGCAAAAAAAGCAGGAACAGCTGTCATTACAGCCAAAATAAAAAACAATAAAGTAAGATGCAAAGTTACTGTCAAAAAGAGCAGCGGTCTCAAAGCGTCTGCGGCGAAAAATGCGCAGAAATATCAAAAACAGATCAAAGATATTTTAAAATATACGAATCAGTACCGCAGCCGCCAAGGCCTGCCCAAACTGGTATTGGATACAACATTGACGAAAGCGGCCTGTCATCGTTCTCTGGAAATGGCAAAAGAGGGCGTGTTGTCACATCAAAGGCCGGATGGCAGTACTCCGTTTGATTTGATGACGGAATATAAGATTTCTTATTTTACAGCAGGAGAAAATATTGCCTATACTATGGGATACGGCGTGAATGCAAAGCAGGCGGCAGAGCTGTGGTATAATTCTCCCGGACACCGCGCCAATATCCTGAATTCCAGATTCGGAAAAATCGGAATCGGAATTGCAGTGACAAAGAAAAATGAAATATACTATACACAGCTGTTTACGAATTAGGAAACTGCTTTTTGTCAGGAACCAGATCGGATTTGCGGCAGTGAATAATAAATATGAGGTATGTATATGCGTATTTTGGTAGCCGAAGATGAACAGGAAATTGCAAAAGCGGTGAAAAAGATTCTGGAAAAGGAACGGTATGCCGTTGATCTTGTCTATAACGGCAGAGAAGCTTTGGACTATATCCGCCAGATTGAATATGATGCACTGATTTTGGATATTATGATGCCGCTTATGGATGGGCTTGAGGTCTTGACACAGATTCGCAAAGAAGGTATTTTCACACCCACGCTCTTTCTGACGGCAAGAGGAGAGCTGGACGACCGGGTAGCCGGATTAAATGCAGGCGCAGATGATTATCTGCCAAAGCCCTTTGCCGCCAAAGAGCTTACAGCCCGCGTAAAAGCGCTGACAAGACGAAGAGACGCGTATGTGCCTTCGGTCTTATCCTTCGGGAATATTTCTCTGGATAGTGACCGGTATATGCTAAAGTCTTCAACGAATGAGGTTCGTTTAAATAATAAAGAATTTCAGGTTATGGAACTGTTTATGCGCAATCCCCACCATATTTTTTCTACAGAATATCTTATGGAGCGGATTTGGGGAATGGAATCGGAAACGGAAATTGACGTAGTCTGGACAAATATCGGATTTTTGCGGAAAAAGCTGAAATTGCTTTGTGCCGATATACAGATTAAGACCATACGGGGCGCCGGATATTCTCTGGAGGAGGATGCATCATGCTGCAAAAAATGAAATGGCGGTTTACTGCAGCGGCAATGGCGGCATTTACTGCAGTTATGCTTTTGCTGATTGCCGGTATTAACTGCTGGAATTACTCTGTTACAACAAAACGTCTGGATGCGAATCTGCAGCAAATTCTCAAAGAGCCTTTTTCTGATGTTATTCCGGACCCTCCGCCGAAAGAAAAACCGGATTTTCCGCCTGTGGATTTCCGAAATGCACCTTCCGAGGAATCCAGATATATGATGCGTTATTTTTTGGTATACCTGGATCAAAACGGCAGCGTATTTCGCATCGGCAGAGATTTTATTTCTTCCGTATCAGAAGAGGATGCAGCAGAATATGCCAGGGAAGTATGGAAAAAAAGAAGAAATACCGGTTTTTTTGGTGAATATCGTTATATCAAGGATTCGTTTGGAGCGGAGAGCCGGATTGTTTTTTTAAATGCAGCAAATGAACAGCAATTTTTAAAGACGCTGTTATTCGTGTCCTGTCTGGTGGGGTTTTTCAGTCTTTGCATTGTTTTTTTACTGGTGTATTTGTTTTCGGAACGGGCTGCAAGGCCGTATATATATAATATGGAAAAGCAAAAACAGTTTATTACAGATGCAAGTCATGAGTTAAAGACACCGCTTGCCTCTGTCTCTGCCAGTGCAGATGTACTTGCAATGGAATATGAGGATAATGAGTGGGTGAAAAATATACAAAAGCAAACCACAAGGCTTTCCAGATTGGTAGGCGATCTTGTGATTTTATCCAGATTAGATGAGGCCGGACCGCTTTTAAACCAGAGCCGGTTTTCCTTTAGCGATTTGGTCTGGGAGACAGCAGAACCCTTCCTTTCCCGCATGAAAGCAGACGGAAAGGAATTTGTATCCACAGGTTTTACAAGTATATGTTTTTTCACCCGGCTG
>CANODN010000216.1 GCA_947564765.1 uncultured Roseburia sp.
CATGCACTACATCCTGGAGGCATTATGAAACAAAAAAAGATGCAAAAACAACGGCGCACCATATCGGCTGCTATTATTACTGCAGCTGCTTTTCTATTGCTGTTTTTTCTTTTCTATACAAAAAAAGATACCGTAAGATTCCTCGAAACAGGAACCGAAACTTTAACTGAAAACACCCGGCAGGAAACAGAATTTTCACAGCAAACCGAAACAGCAGCAAACAGCGAATTGACAGATTCCGCCAACACTTCTCAAGATCCTGCCGCTCTTACAACCGAAACCTTCATCCAACAGCAAACCGACAGAATCCGCGCTCTTCCTGCCGGAGAACTTGCATCATCCGGAATGCTTGCACCGGAACAAATCACCCCTCTCTTTTTTGCAAGCGCCATAAACGATGATATTCTTGCCCGGATCAATGGCCTTTCCTATACGGAAAACCCAGATATCGCTCCATCGGAGCTTTCTTATTTAAAAATGTTATACTATGGATTTGACGGAAATACCTATGTAGGCGAGATGATTGTAAATCAAAGCATAGAGTCGGATATTCTTCAGATTTTCAAAACCCTCTATGAAAACA
The DNA here is from genome assembly GCA_947564765.1 of uncultured Roseburia sp. Classification (GTDB taxonomy): domain Bacteria; phylum Bacillota; class Clostridia; order Lachnospirales; family Lachnospiraceae; genus Roseburia_B. Next base: position 584 of record CANODN010000216.1, read on the forward strand.
AATATCCCATTGAAAAAATTGTTTTAATTGATACGTATGACGCCGATGATGAACAATCAATGGAAGACAACAACACCTCTGCCTTTAACTACAGAACCATTTCCGGCAGCAATACGCTTTCCAACCACAGCTACGGCATGGCAATTGACTTAAATCCCAAATACAACCCTTATGTAAAAACCGCATCCGACGGCTCCATCATCTGCCAGCCAGAAAGCGGCCGGGAATACGCCGACCGCTCCAGAGATTTTGCATATAAAATTGATGAAAACGATCTGGCATACCGTTTATTTACAGAAGCCGGATTTACCTGGGGAGGGAGCTGGAACAGCGTCAAGGATTATCAGCATTTTGAAAAGTAATATTCTGAACCCAGACTTTTTTCTGTACCAGAACAATACCGATCACGCCTTTAAATAAATCTACTCCCTGACAGCACAGATAAATCCATATAATCGGCATTCCGGTAAATCTGGTCAGACAAAACGCAAGGGGAATATCGATCAGCCACATATAAACGCTGTCGAACAAAAATGTTACGAACGTCTTTCCACCGGAACGCAGGGTAAAATAAGCCGCATGAAGGAACCCGTACAAGGGCATCAGGGCGGAAGATATCATAATAAGCCGGGCTGCAATCTGGCGAACCTCATCGGAAGTATTATAAATTCTTGGAAAATAAGGAGCAATTACAAACATAACCGCTCCGATTCCAAAGCAGCACAACACAGAAAAGGCTATCATCTTCCGATCGGTATCCACTGCCTCTTCCAGCTTTCCCGCTCCCAAAAGCTGCCCGACAACAATCGAAATGGCAGAACCCAGAGCAATATAGACTACATTAAACAGATTGGATACGGTTGTGGAAATATTCAGTCCTGCTACAACCGCAAGCCCTCTTGTGGAATAGCATTGTGTCAAAATCGCCATGCCAAGAGACCATAGGGTTTCATTGGTCAACAACGGAAGGCCCTTTAATATAATTTCTTTTGTAAGCTTTGCCGGAATATACAGGCTTTGATACGCGCCCACAACAAACGGATTCCTCTGCTTATGCGCATGTGTCCAGATCACAACGATGCCGCACTCTGCAAAACGGGCAATATCCGTGGCAATCGCCGCTCCTTTTACGCCCATGGCAGGAATCCCTCCCATTCCGAAAATCAGAACATAATCCAGAATCAGGTTGGTAAATACAGCGGCAATTCCTGCTTTCATCGGCAGTAACGTCTCCCCGCTTTCCCTTAAGGTTCCGGCATATACCTGGGTAACGGCAGAAGGGATCAGACCTATTAAAATCAAAATCAAATAGTCACAGCCATACCGATAGGTAGCCTCCAGATCTCCTGCGCCGCTTCCTTCATGTAAAAACATATGAATAAACGGATCACGAAAAAAATAAAGCAGCAGAATCCATACCAGCAGCAGGATTCCGCTTCCAATCAGCTTAAAACGAAATGCATGGCGCACACCTTCGTGATCTCCTTTTCCATAAAACTGAGCGCCGAATATCCCTGCAGCAGAAACACATCCGAAAATACACAGATTAAACACCAGAATCATCTGATTGACAATGGCAACTCCCGACATCTGCTCTGTTCCGATTCTTCCCACCATAATATTATCTAAAAGACTGACAAAATTAGTAATTCCATTCTGAATCATAATCGGAACCGCCACAAAAAGAACCATTTTATAAAATTTTCTGTCTCCGATCAATCGCTCACGTAATCTTTTCATATCTTACTTCTCCCTTTCCCTAAAATTAAGAAAATTTCTGCAAAGCAATTTTCCATAAAATAAAAAAAGGCGTTAAAACCTGTAGAAGAGATTCTAACACCTTTTTTGTAAGTACGCAACCAAATTTTAAAGAATAATCTTTTTCGGACACTTCTCTGCGCAGATACCGCAGCCCGTACATTTCTCCTGATCAATATAGGCAATATTGTCTGTCACATGCACCGCATCCGACGGACAATTCTTCTCGCAAAGATGACATCCGATGCATCCCACCGAGCAGGCTTTCATAACATCCTTGCCCTTGTCTTTGGAACTGCAGTTTACAATATGCTTTGCATCATAAGGCACAAGCTCAATCAGATTCTTCGGACATGCCGCCACACACTTGCCGCAGGCTTTGCAGGCATCTTTGTCTACCAAAGCGATTCCGTCAACAATATGAATTGCATCAAAGGGACATGCCTTCACACAGCTGCCGTAACCTAAGCATCCGTAATTACAGCTTTTCGGACCGCCGCCCGGCACAAACGCCATAGCGCCGCAATCCTCAATTCCTGTATACTGATAATCCTGTTTTGCCTTTTCACAGGTTCCCGCACATTTTACAAAAGCAACCTTTTTGACAGCCTCTCCTGCTGCCACGCCCATGATTTCACCAATCTTAGCGGCAACGGGATCTCCGCCCACCGGACACTGTCCTACCGGAGCTTCGCCTTTGACAATGGCTGCTGCGAGACCGGAACAGCCTGCATAGCCGCAGCCGCCGCAGTTATTGCCGGGAAGAACGCCCATAATTGCCTCTTCTCTTTCATCTACTTCCACTTTGAATTTTTCTCCGGAAACCCCAAGGAAAAATCCAATAAAAATACCAACGCCGCCGACGATGACCGCGGCAATGATAATTGCCTGTATACTCATCTTCTCTTTCCTCCTAAATCATTCCTGAGAATCCCATAAACGCAATCGACATCAGGCAGGCGGTAATCAATACGATTGCCGTGCCCTGGAAGGGTTTGGGGATATCATTATATTCAATTTTTTCACGGATTCCGGCCATAATGCAGATTGCGATAAAGAATCCCACTGCCGTTGCCAGTCCGTTGACAACACTCTCTAAAATACCGTATTCCTTTGTCACGTTGGTCAGTGCAACACCAAGAACCGCACAGTTGGTGGTAATCAAAGGCAGATATACGCCAAGACTCTCATACAAAGACGGTATGGATTTCTTCAAAAACATCTCTACAAACTGTACCAGCGCGGCAATGACCAGAATAAATACAATGGTCTGCAGATACTGGGTATCCGTAGGCGTCAAAATAAACTTATAAATCAAAGATGTTACAAAGGATGCAATCCCGATAACGAAAATAACGGCTCCGCCCATTCCGGCAGCAGTTTCCGTTTTCTTAGATACGCCTAAGAACGGACAGATACCTAAGAACTGGCTCAGTACAACGTTATTGACAACGGCAGAACCGATTGCAATTAATAATAATGTTTTCATCCGTATCTATCCTCCTATTCTGATTTTTTTCCGGTACACA
>CANODN010000217.1 GCA_947564765.1 uncultured Roseburia sp.
AATATGGAACATATTTAGCAAAGGAGAGATTTACAATGAAGATTACCAACGATATTTTGTATGTAGGCGTAAACGATCACGACATTGATCTTTTTGAAGGACAGTATGTTGTCGAAAACGGCATGGCTTACAATTCTTATATTGTCATGGACGAAAAAACTGCCGTATTTGACACCGTAGACGCCCGTTTCGGAGAGGAATGGCTGGGAAACATTCAGTCTGTCTTAGACTCCCGCCAGCCGGATTATCTGATTATACAGCACATGGAACCGGATCATTCCGCAAATATTGCTGATTTTATGAAAACATATCCGGAAACTAAAATTGTTTCCAGCGCAAAGGCATTTGTCATGATGAAACAGTTTTTCGGTACGGATTTTGCAGACAGACAAGTGGTAGTCAAAGACGGCGATACCCTTGCTCTGGGAACACATACACTGACCTTTGTAGCCGCTCCTATGGTACACTGGCCGGAGGTTATCGTTACTTATGATGATCATGACAAAGTTCTCTTTTCTGCTGACGGTTTCGGCAAATTCGGCGCACTGGATGCGGAAGAAGACTGGGCATGCGAGGCGCGCCGCTATTACTTCGGAATCGTAGGCAAATACGGCGTACAGGTACAGAATCTTCTGAAAAAAGCCGCTGCCCTTGACATTCAGACAATCTGCCCTCTTCATGGTCCGATTTTAAAAGAAGACCTTAGCTACTATCTGAATCTTTACCAGACATGGTCTTCTTACTCTGTAGAAACAGAAGGCGTTACCATTGCTTATGCATCTGCTTATGGAAATACCAAAAAAGCGGCAGAACTTCTGGCAGAAAAACTACAGGAAAAAGGATGCCCGAAGGTTGCCCTCAATGATCTTGCCCGGTGTGATATGGCAGAGGCTGTGGAGGATGCTTTCCGCTACGGCAAGCTGGTACTGGCGTCCCCCACTTATAACGGCGACGTATTCCCGTTTATGCGTGAATTTATCCATGACCTGACAGAGCGGAATTACCAGAAACGTACCATTGGACTGATCGAAAACGGTTCTTGGGCGCCTACTGCTGCAAGGGTGATGCAGAAAATGCTGGAAGGCTGTAAAGAAATCACCTTTACGGAGACTTCTGTAAAAATTATGTCTGCGTTGAATGACGAGAGTATTGCAATGATTGACGCGTTGGCAGAGGAGCTTTGTAAGAATTAAATCGAGAGCGTGTCTGAAAAAGTAAGTATTTAAACTATGGTTTCATAGTTACGGAATCCGCCCATACAGAAAGCCTGCCACTGGCAGCCTTTCTGCATACTAATGCATTAAAATTTGCCTGCGGCAAAGGGGCGATTTCCTCTTGGCGAAATATATACGTTCTTACGAACTTTGCAGCAAGTTCAAAGTCTTGGACCGAATAGCTGTCTAAAAATAACATCCCTTATATCTCTACGGGCAATGAACTAATCAGCCGTGTTTGGCGCTGATTTTGGCAATTGCCATAAGTATCCGGATACAGGGGATGTTATTTTATTTCAGTACACTTGTATCATGTCTCTAAGTTAACGTAATTTTGTATTTGTCTAAATTTCTATCTGCTGTGTCAGGTTTTCCAACCGTGGCCGCCACTGCGCCGTCCATTCTCTGTTTTACAGAAGGAACGTTTCTTTTATCATGAAAGCCGAGCCATTTGAAAAACGTTACTCTAATTTCTGTTTTTTCTTTGAATTCTGTGAAACTGGGGTTTCACGGTAAGCTCCGAAACAACGACTCCCTCCCGCTGCTCCAAAAGATATTCCACCGCATCCGCAACTTCCTCTGGCAAAAGATAAGACGCCTCTTCCTCTCCCACTGTAAAATCCGCATTCCGGTAGAGATTCGTTTTCGTCATATCCGGATAAATTGCCGTAACCTTTACGCCGTATTTTCTCGCCTCGTCAAACAAGCTACGGGAAAAACTGGCAAGTCCCGCTTTGGCGGCTCCATAGGCACAGCCGTGGGGATTGGAGTTTTGGGCTGTCACAGATGCAATATTGATGATATAGCCCTGATTCTTTTTTAATTTCCGCAAAAGCTGCTGGGTAAGAATCATCGGAACTTCCAGATTTGTCCGGAGCATCTGCTGTATCTTTCCGGGGCTTTGTTCTTCGTGCAGGCCGTAATATGCAACTCCCGCATTATTGACCAGAATATACACATCATGCTGCGCTGCAATCGCTTTTACCTCATACAAAAGATGCTCTGTATCCAAAAGATCACAGACTACAGGATGAAATGTTTTTTCTTCTATCTGATTTATAAAATTTCTGCCGATTCCAAACACTTCATAACCAAGCCGGCAGAGCGTTTTACTGATTTCAAATCCAATACCGGAAGATGCTCCGGTTACAATCGCTGCTTTTAACATCATGCACCTCATTTTCTGTTTCACTGTGTTTTGACACGCTCCGAAGTTATGTTTCTTTCCATAAAAATATGTTTTCTATTGGTATTTTCTCTTTTAACTTCCCTGTCAGAAACTGTTCCATTTCCTCTGCCAGATCTTTTGGATATTGATAGACGCCCTCGATATTTTGATAAGGAAACTGCACCACTGCGGAATCGGGTTCGTTTTTCCTCATTTTTTTCAAATAATCCTGGGAAACCCGAAAGGTTCCTACGCTGACGTCCAAAAGCTTTCCGGCGTCAATTTCCGCAAAAACATGGTTCAACATGGATTCGTAATGCAATTTCCAATTCGGACAATAAATCATCGGATCAAAGCACATCCGAATTGTAAATCCCTCTGCTGCCGCCTGTGCGACACAGGCGATGCGCTGTGTAAGCGGCGGCGTGCCGTGCTCATATGCGTCGATCACTGCCTGGGGAGACAAGGTAAATGCATAGATTACCCGGGGAGACGGCTTTAAATTCGAAAAGGGTAAATTGGCGCATTTAGTACGGATCTCAATTTTTAAATCCTTCTGCCCTTCTGCAAAGGCTGCCCATTCCTGCATATATCCAATTACAGACGCAAGAGCTCCCAAATCGGTATCGTAGGATACGCACAGATAAACCGGATGTTTTTTTAAAAGTTCCCCTACCGCATCAAACATATCTTCCAGATTGACGAATACCACCAGATTTCCGGAGGGGTACATGCCTTTTAAATAACAGTATTCGCAGTCGTAAATGCAATTCATGATGCAGGAGGTGTAATAGAAATGTTCACTGCCAAAGCTCTGGCAGACCGGCGCGCCGGGATAGACAAGCGTACCTGTTTTGACTGCAAGAATCAGATTCTGCGACTTGTGCTGCAACACATATTTCTGTCCTCTGCGGCAAAACACGTCTTTGTAATGATCGATTTCTATGATTCTGGCATGTTTGAAATGCGATAAAATCTGTTTTGTTCTGGGATATTCCAATGCTGCTTTTTCCACATAAATATGGGAGCAGAAGGAATTATAATAATCTTTTTTTGAGTTCTTCAAAACGAAGTTTCCCCTCTCTTTTATCCTTGCACGGGAGTTTGTTCTCTTGATACATGTCGTCAATCACTTTCCGGTAATCGATTCCGGATAAGATGCAGTAGCGGATGTGCTGCCGGAGGGATGCTGCCATGACGTGGGAACAGTGCAGGTGTTGGCATAGGGTGTCTATGATGCTGCCGGCATTTTCCTGTACTTTACAATTTCCACCAGATGTTATTTCCATAGATTTCTGCACCTCGTAACTTCGGTCAGATACTATCTCATCCATTTCCTGTGTTTTTTGTATTCTACTCAACTGATTGCAAAATTCTATCAGAATGTCCATATGAGCAGCAATTTGGCATTGTATCTGCTCTGGCGTAACATCTTCAAAATCTCCGCAATCGGATAT
>CANODN010000218.1 GCA_947564765.1 uncultured Roseburia sp.
TTTAAAAGAAATATGCGGCCTTGCAGAAAAACATTGTCTGCAGAAAGTAATTTTATTCGGCTCCAGGGCAAGAGGTGACTATAAACGCGCCAGTGACATTGATCTTGCCGTATGCGGCGGAAACACTTCTCTTTTTGCATTGGATGTAGATGAAGAAACCTCTACTCCATTAAAATTCGATATTATAAATCTCGATAGCAATATACAAAAAGAACTGCGCTATATAATTAATACGGAAGGACATATCTTATATGAAAAAATTTGAAAATTATACCTCAAATCTTCGCATTCTGGAACAAGCTTACTATGAACAGCTGGACAACGAATTTATCATCAGCGGAATTATTGATAAATTCTCTATCCAGTTTGAACTGGGTTGGAAAATGTTAAAAACATTATTAACCTATGAGGGCAGCAAAATCGCGTCAACAGTCTCACCTCGAAGTATCATCAAGGAATCTTACGCTGTTTATCCTTTTTTTGACGGCAGCCTCTGGCTTGAAATGTTAAAAGACAGAAATGATATGTCCCACATCTATGACGGAAATGCTGCCAGAAATTTAGTACAGAAAATCCTGAAAAAATATATTCCCCAATTTACAGAGTTAGAGCATGAACTCAAAAACTATTACGGTGATACACTAAACACCCTGTAATCACCCCAAAAGCACTCCAAAAATCCCATACGCCAAAAATGCCGCCGCCCAGGCGATCACACACTGTAACACAACAACCATAACCGCCTCTCTTTTGGTTCCCATTTCTCTGCGGATAGACGCGACCGCTGCCACACAGGGTGTGTACAAAAGCGTAAACACCAAAAAGCTGACTGCGGAAGCCGTTGTAAAAAGGCCTCCCAATGCCGTAGAAAGATTTGACATACTGGTCCCCAGTAAAACACTCATGGTACTGACCACAGCTTCTTTTGCCGTAAATCCGGTAATCAGCGCAGTGGAAATTCTCCAGTCTCCAAATCCAAGAGGCGCAAATACAGGCGCAATCAGACGTCCCAGCATGGCCAAAAGGCTGTCGGCACTGTCCTGCACCACATTAAACCTCATATCAAAGGTCTGCAGAAACCAAATCAGGAGTGTCGCCAGAAAAATAATGGTAAACGCTCTCTGAATAAAATCCTTTGCCTTATCCCACATCAAAAGCAATACGCTTTTCGGTGATGGCAGCCGGTAATTCGGCAGCTCCATAACAAAGGGTATGGAATGTCCCTTAAATACCGTATGATTTAAAATCAACGACACCAAAATTCCGGTGCAGATTCCCGTTACATATAATAAAATCATAGCCAGTGCAGCATAATCCGGAAAAAACGCCGCCGTAAACACGGCATAGATCGGTATCTTTGCAGAACAGCTGATAAACGGCGTCAGAAGAATCGTCATTTTCCGATCCCGTTCTGAAGATAATGTCCTGCAGGACATCACGGCAGGAACGGTACAGCCGAACCCGATCAACATGGGCACAAAGCTTTTGCCGGATAAGCCGATTTTGCGCAGAAGCTTATCCATTACAAATGCAATTCTTGCCATATAACCGGAATCCTCCAGAATGGATAAAAAGAAAAACAATACTACAATAATCGGAAGAAAGCTCAGCACACTGCCGACTCCTGCAAAAATTCCATCAATCACAAGACTATGTACAACCGGGTTGATCCGGTATCGGGTCAGTGCACTGTCCACAAATAATGCCAGAGAATCAATACCGGCTGCAAGAAAATCACTCAATGCCTGTCCGACTACGTTAAACGTCAAATAAAAAATCAAAAACATAATGCCCAAAAACACAGGAATGGCAAGATATTTATTTGTCAGCACATTGTCAATTTTCACACTCCGGATATGTTCTTTACTCTCCTGACAATGGACAACGGTTTTGCTGCATACTTTCTCGATAAACGTATACCGCATATCTGCCAGTGCCGCATTACGGTCCATATGGTGGTCTGCTTCCATTTCTTCAATGCTGTGCTGCATCATATCAAATTCATTTTCGCTCAGTTCCAGACGACGGATAATCACTTCGTCTCCTTCTACGATCTTCGTTGCCGCAAATCTGGGCGACATGCCGATATTCTGGGCATGATCCTCCACCTGATGCGACACTGCATGGATACAGCGGTGTACGGCTCCTTTTTCGCAGAAATCCTTTACCGTTGGCTTAATCCTCTGCTTTGCTGTCCGAATCATAGCCTGAATCAAATCTTCTATTCCTTCATCCTTTGCCGCACTAATGGGAATAACCGGTATGCCAAGCGCCTCTGCCATCTTTGGAATCTGGATAGAACCGCCGTTTTCCCGCACTTCATCCATCATATTCAGCGCCAGCACCATAGGAATATCCATTTCCAATAATTGCAGCGTCAGATAAAGATTTCGCTCAATATTCGTCGCATCCACAATATTAATGATTCCATCCGGCTTTTCATTCATAATAAAATCTCTTGTAACAATCTCTTCACTGGTATACGGACGCAGAGAATAAATCCCGGGAAGATCTACCACCTGACAATCCGACGCTGTCCGGATCGGTCCCATTTTCTGATCTACCGTTACGCCGGGAAAATTTCCCACATGCTGGTTCGAGCCTGTCAGTTGGTTAAATAATGTTGTTTTACCGCAGTTTTGATTTCCGACTAATGCAAAGATCATACGATATCCTCCGTCTTAACTTCAATTTTCATAGCTTCCTCTTTTCGAATCGTAAGCTCATAACCGCGAAGACGAATTTCTATCGGATCTCCCATAGGAGCCGTCTTTCTGACAGTCACACGGGTTTTTGGAATCAAACCCATATCTAAAAATCTGAGACGGAGCGCACCCTCGCCTCCCACAATTGTAATCACTGCTTCCTGACCAATCGGCAACTGATCTAATGTCATGCTTCTTCGCCCCTTTTTTCCATACTTAAAATGTATTCTTCCATAATTTCTGCTGCAAGTCCTATCATCTCCGGACATGGTCTTTTTTTGTAATACTCATCTGTTCTCTTAGAAGGCTCTGCCTTGGTATCTTTTCCCTCCAGACCAAGCAGTTCTCTGCAGATAATGCTTCCCGTTTTTTCTTTGTATTTCGCTGCCAGATACTGAATACGCTCATAATGCTCTTTTTTGGCAGTAAAATCCTTTGGATCTTTATACCCGTACAAAGCTCCTGCCACAAAAAACATTCCGCTGACCGCACCGCATACCTCCCGCATTCTGCCCATTCCGCCGCCAAAGGAGGAAACCATCTGCACAACCGTATCAAAATCCATTCCCATTTCCTTTGCATAAGCTCCCGCTACGGCCTGCGCACAATTATAACCTTTCAAAAACAATTCCCTTGCCTCTTCTTTTTTGCTCATATTCTGCCTGCTTTCTATTTGATATCCAACTGCTTCAGAGAGTTAATGATCTCTTTGATCTGAGGTGTATACATATGCTGTTTTTTTAATATTTTTTCCATTTCACTTCTTTTATCTTTGATTGTCTGTATATTGATTTCCATCCGGGACCGCAGCTTCTGTCTCCGTACGATAAGATTATGCTTCACTTCCACCATTTCTTTTTTGTCTACCAGTGCCGATGCCTGATTTACCCAGACTCTGGCATCATAAAGACGATAGTGCTTCAGCTTCCGTATCAGCTTGTCACTGAAATATTCCAGATCTTCATTGGCCTGACGGAACTTCTCCCTTTCCTTCACTTCATTTAGATACTGCTCCCATAAATATTTGAATTCACTCGCATTTTTTACATGATATTTGTCTCTGGCATAATCCACGGCATTGGTGACATTGACGTATTTAAACTTAACCTTATTCAGCAATACTATGGC
>CANODN010000219.1 GCA_947564765.1 uncultured Roseburia sp.
CGTGCTCATGACCCTCTCCCCCGACAACCTCATACGCGCCACCTACGTATCCGGTAAAAGGATCTACTTTCTGTGGTTTTAACAAACCGATCCGGTCATAATGATGCAGCGTCTTTACGCTTACCTGACATATTTTTGAAAATTCTCCTATTGCAAACATCGTTTCCTTCCCTTTCTATACAGATTGATTCGAATCTGAAATCAGTATATTCTCTAACCTTAGGGAAGTGTCAAGATGTTTTTTCATATTTTTCAAACTGCTCCAATGAGTTCTCGGATATCTTCTATATTCTGTTCTCTCAAATAAGACTCCATACCTGCAATGATTTCTTCCGTCACGGCAGGATTATGAAAATTCGCAGTTCCTACCGATACGGCTGTGGCTCCGGCAAGCATCATTTCAATAGCGTCTTCCGCCGTTGCAATGCCTCCCATACCGATAATCGGCAGTTTCACCGCCTGTGCCGTCTGATACACCATACGAACGGCAATGGGATGAATGGCAGGTCCCGACAATCCTCCTGTTTTATTGGCCAGGGCAAATTTTCGTTTGTGGATATCAATTTTCATTCCGGTCAGCGTATTGATCAAGGAAAGCACATCTGCTCCTCCGGCCTCCGCCGCCTTTGCCATTTCCGTAATATCCGTCACATTAGGACTCAGCTTCATAATCACCGGCTGCTTTGCGTATTTTTTTACTTCTTTTGTAATCTGCTCTACGCTTTTTGGATCTTGTCCAAATGCAATTCCACCTTCTTTGACATTGGGACAGGAAATGTTAATCTCCAGCAGATCTACCGGCTCATCAGAAAGGCGCTCTACCACTTCGCAATAATCTGCAGTGCTTTTTCCGCAGACATTGACGATAATCTTTGTATCATACTGTTTTAAAAAGGGAATATCTCTTTTTACAAAAAGATCAATGCCGGGATTCTGCAGTCCAATGGCGTTTAACATACCGCCATATACTTCCGCCACCCTGGGCGTCTGATTTCCCTCCCAGGGAATGTTTGCAACGCCTTTTGTCACTACGGCTCCAAGCTGATTCAAGTCTACAAAATCCGAAAATTCTTCTCCGGAGCCAAAGGTTCCGGAAGCCGTCATCACAGGATTTTTCAATGTAACTCCTGCCAGTTCTACACTCATATTCATCAGAAGTCCACCTCCTGCGCCTCAAAAACCGGACCTTCTTTACAGATCCGTTTGTTTTTCACATTTGTATGACCGTCTGTCTCTTTTGATTTGCATACGCAGCCCAGACAGGCGCCGATTCCGCAAGCCATACGTTCTTCCAGGGATACAAAACATTCTATATCATGTTCTTTTGCGTAAGCTTTCAATGCCCGAAGCATTGGCAGCGGCCCGCAGGCATAAATCGTATCTGCCTGTAACCCATGTTCCATAACCGCATCCAATACATTGCCTTTTGTTCCGGCACTTCCGTCTTCCGTTGCAATATAAACATCTCCATAGGATTCAAATTCTTTTTCCAAAAACAGCTGATCCCGAAACCCCAGAACGATCTGCTTTTTGCAGTTTAACTGTTTGGAAAGCTCTAACATGGGCGGTATTCCGATTCCCCCGCCAATCACAAAAGCAGAGGTTTCTTTCTGGGGAAATCCGTTTCCCAGAGGTCCTAAGATATCCAGTTCCATGCCTTCCTTCATTTCGGAAAATTCTTTTGTTCCCTTTCCCGCGATGCGGTAAACCAGCCGAAGGCTTTTTTCTTTTGAATTGATCTCGCAAATACTAATGGGCCGGGGCAAAAGCCTGCTGCCGTCGCTGCAGTACAGCATCACAAACTGTCCTGCTTTTGCCATCCCGGCAATCTCTTCCGTGGCAATCCACATATCAAAAATTCCATCTGCGATTTCTTTCTTTTGGAGGATAACCGCTCTCTCCCGTTTCTTGTCTGACATTCTTCTCTCCTGTCTGCATTTATGTTCACCTCGTGTCTGAGGCATTCCTCACCTGTAAATTACTTTGCCGGCTGCGGCATTTTGCACCCGGCATTCACTTTACTATCCACAGTATTCCATATCTTACTATTATTTGATTGCCTGCAGCGCTCCGTCAATATCTGCAATCATATCTTCGACTGCCGCTCTTGCGGCATCGGCATAATTCTCACTGCCAAAAGATGCGTATTTTTCCTGTTTGTAGGCGGCAATAATTCCTCTGGAAGAATTTACCACTGCTCCTAAGCCGTCTTCATTAAAGAAATGGGTAAGATCTGCGCCTTTTCCGCCCTGGGCGCCGTAGCCCGGAACTAAAATAAAGCTCTTTGGCATAATTTTGCGAAGGACTTTGCCCATTTCCGGATAAGTTGCGCCTACCACTGCGCCTACGTAGCTGTAAGTTTCTCCCATATGGTCTGCGCCCCACTCTGCTACTTTTTCTCCAACCCATTCATACAAGGGCCTTCCGTCAATTAGACGATCCTGAAATTCGCCGCTGGACGGATTGGAAGTTTTTACCAGAATGAACAATCCCTTCTTTTCTTCTTTACAGATATCAATAAAAGGTTTTACGCCGTCTGTTCCAAGATAAGGATTGACGGTAACAAAATCTTCGTCAAAAGGTGCGTAGGAATTACTTCCCACCTTTACTTTTCCAAGATGCCCTGTTGCATAGGCTGCCGATGTGGAACCGATATCTCCTCTTTTGATATCTCCGATTACGATCAGATCTTTTTTATGACAATAATCCACTGTTTTTTGAAATACTTTCAAGCCCTCAATCCCAAACTGCTCATACATGGCAATCTGAGGCTTTACGGAGGGAATCAGATCAGAAACTGCATCGATAATTCCTTTGTTGTACTGCCAGACTGCCTCTGCAGCGCCTTCTAAAGTCTCTCCAAATTCTCCGTATGCTTTTTTTAAAATATGCTCCGGTATATAGCTAAGCATAGGGTCTAATCCCACGCAGATCGGTGCATGGGTAGCTTTGATTTTATCTGCTAACTTTTGAATCATTTATTTCTCCTCTCTGTATACCACTTCGCCGGATACGATGGTCGCAATCACTTTTCCGGTTACTTTTCTGCCGTTAAAGGGCGTATTCTTTGCTTTTCCCACAAATTCTTTTGTATCAATCTGATAGGTTTTAGTGGGATCAAAAATTACGAGATCAGCTATACTTCCTTCCTTTAGAGTTCCTTTTTCCAAACCGATGATCTGTGCCGGATTGTAGCTTAGCTTCTCTGCCATCTGCATAGGCGTCAGATATTCTTTTAACACAAGCTCGGTATAAGTAAGCGCTGCCGCCGTTTCCAGTCCTACAATTCCAAAAGGCGCCTTCTTCATAGACATTCCCTTTTCTACTGCAGTATGCGGCGCATGGTCTGTAGCGATAACGTCAATCACATCCTGTTTTAAGCCCTCTCGGATGGCTTCCATATCTTCCACGGAACGAAGAGGCGGATTCATTTTATAATTGGCGTTATCTCCGGGAATATCTTCTTCTGACAAAACAAAATGATGGGGACAGGCTTCGGCCGTAACCGAAATCCCCTGCTTTTTCGCTTCTTTTACCATTTCCACACTGCCTTTTGTCGAACAATGGCAAAGATGAAGATGTACGCCTGCACCTTTTGCCAGTATAATATCCCTTGCGGTAATTGCATCCTCTACTTCGTTGGAAATTCCGGGAAGCTTTAGCTCTTCTGCCCGTTTGCCGGCATTCATCACGCCGTTTGCCGCAAGATATTTATCCTCGCAATGGGCAAAAACCGGAATCTGATGTTCTCCTGCAAGCTTCATTGCCTTATAATACACAGCCGTATTCATAACGGATT
>CANODN010000220.1 GCA_947564765.1 uncultured Roseburia sp.
ATGCAAATGTGGATTATATAACTTCCACAATTGCAGAGTACACATTTGACGGTACGTTGGAAAAGGATTCCAGTACTAATAAGTTTGATTTGACAAAAAATCAAAAGAATGTGGAACTGAAAGCGAATCCTACCGGAAAAGCACTTGTACTAAAAGGCGGGGAAAGCTATGCGGAAACACCGGAGAATTTGGATTTGATCGGAGATTCTGCCGTGCTTTCTATGAAAGTGAAAATGGACCCGGATGCAGAAGGCGAACAGATCCTCTGCGAATCCAAAACGGAATTTGGAACATATGGAACGTATGCATTTAAGGCAGTTCAGAAACATACCGGTAAGGTTGGATTTTCAAGAGAAGGGTATGATTATTCCTTTAACTATACATTGCCGAAAAACGAATGGGTAGATTTGGAATTTTGCAGCGGAAAAGACAGCGTGGAGCTTTATGTAAACGGAGAGCTTGTAGATAACAAACACTACGATGAAAACGGGGAATTGGCGACAACCGTACAAGGAGGAAAAAATGTTGTAATTTCCCAAAATAACAATCCTGATATTTACTATGCAAACCATGAAGAAACAGAATTAAGCGAGAAGCTGGTAAAAGAAGGAATTACAAAGATAGCTACAATGTTGGTTCCTTTCGGGCGTATCGGAAGCAAGACCAGAAGTTTTCAGGGACAAATTGCAAATGTAACCGTTACGGGAACGAAAGCAGTTTCCGGAAATTACAGAAAAGTCCCACAGGAGAATATGACGGCAGAAGCCTGCTCTCAGGCAGATCCTCCTGCTTATGCAATTGACGGCAATACAGGTACATTCTGGCACAGTAACTACAATACCGATCAAGCGGTAAATGACGAACATCATTGGTTTAAGGTGACCCTTGCAGAACCGACGGTAATTGACCGTTTGACCTATTTGCCAAGGCAGAACAGCCAAAACGGACAGATTTGGGAATACAGTATTGAAATTGAAAAAGCCGACAAAACAGTAGAAAAGGTTGTAGATCATGCTTCCTGGGAGAAAAACTATAATTTGAAAACAGCAACCTTCCAGGCAATCGAGGCAAAAAGCGTGACATTGCGGATACATGATGCCGGAGGAGACGGTAACGGTACACATGGAACGATTGCAGAATTGAATCTGTATCAGCCGATTATATTGGATGCTGTCAAAGAAGATTTAGACGCCGTTTTAGGTGAAAGCCAAAATTATGATAAGAATAATTATATTGATTTGAACTGGAATCAATTTTTAAAAGCACAGGAAAATGCACAGAAAATTAGAAATGATGAAAACAGCACAGCAGAAGATTGTATTTATGCGATGGAGCAGCTTCAACAGGCAGCATCTAATCTGACAACAGTAGAAGCTTCTTTGATGAAATATTATAATGTCTGTGCAGAAGTAAAGAAAGCAGAAGAACAATTAAAAATAGAGAATCTTTCTGCAGAAGTAAAACAGGCATTAAAAGCCGTTATTGATGCAGCAAATACAATTTTGATTGATGATACAGCAACAGATGCAGATTTGTCGAATCAGCTTTCCAAATTGCAGATACAGACGACAAGAGGAGAGCTTTCTGAAGCAGTAGCGGCAGCGAAACAACAACTGGCAGATGCAGATGATTATACACCGGAATCTGTGGAGTTGCTGCAAAATGCTGTGGATAAAGCAGAAACAACAATCCAAAAAGAAGGTGTAATGTTAGAGGAACTTACAGAGGCATTAGCAGAGCTCCAGAAGATAGAACTTATTACAAAAGCAGAAGTTAAGAAAGGTGAGCTTGTAAAAGCAGTGGCAGAAGCAGAGGCAAAACTTAAAAATACAGCTGGTTTTACAAAAGAATCTGTCAATGCATTACAAAAAGCTGTGAATGATGCAAAAGCAGTTATTGAGAAAAGTGATGCAACACTGGATGAAATTTCAAAGGTGTTATCTGTATTAAATAATGCAAAGCTTGTAAAAGAATCGGACCACAGCCTAAAGGATAACGATCCTTTTGAGGCAGACGGTATCAAATATCAGGTGATCAGCGCAGCATCCCAGACAGTAAGGCTTGTAAAAGGAAAAGATGTCGCTAAAATTACAATTGATACGGTATCTTATAACAACAAACAGTACAAAGTCACCGAGATTTCTGCCAAAGCATTTAACGGCTGCAAGAAAAAACTGAAAAAACTTACCATTGGCGCAAATGTAGAGACGATTGGCAAGAATGCGTTCAAAGGCTGTACAAAGTTAAAGACGGTTACAGTAAAGAATAAATCGAGATTGAAAAAGGTTGGTACCGGCGCATTTAAGAAAACAGCTAAAAATATCAGTATAAAGCTGCCAAAGACACTGAAAAAGAACAAGAATCTCAAAAAGCAGATTCAAAAAGCAGGTATTAAAAAAATCAAATAAGAATTAAAAACGGGTTGTAAAAAAATAGAGCAGGAAATCCCGGGAATTATTTCCCGGGATTTCTGATAACGGTTGAAAAAAGAATGAAATATTTGTATAATCAGGTCATAGCAGTTCGTAAGAAGAAAGGGGAACGTATTTTATGGTATTGAAAAATTTAAAGAAAGCGGGGGCTTTTACACTTGCATTGACACTGGTAATCGGCACTGTGCAATTTCCGGTAAATGCGGCTGGAGATTCAAATGTAATCGAAAAAGGTGAGAATCTCTCCCTTCCGTCTGTAAATGCAGGAGAGACAGTACGTTTTTGTGCAGATTATGAGCAGATCATCGGTGAGGATGGAACAGTTTACACACCGCTGGAGGATAAGGTCGTAAAAGGCTTTTTTGAGACGACTGGGGAAGACAGCGAAACATCTGTGAAAACGGATGAAGTAACATATACTGTTCGCGGGGAGTATGAGCCAGATCCGGAAGCTAACGAAAAACCAGCAGTCATTCCGGAGCTTCAGGAATGGCATGGCAAAAAGGGGACATTTGTATTATCGGCAGCTTCTAAGATCGTGATTGCCAGTGAAGATTTGAGGGATTTGGCAGAGGTATTTCAGGAAGACTACCAGGAAATGACCGGAATGAAAATAAAAGAAATAAAAAAGGGCACAAAAGCGGAAGCTAAAATGTGTGATTTTTATTTTGGACTTACGGAAGATGAAAACGGCTTGGGAAAAGAAGGCTATACAATGGATATTGATGATTTCGTATCCGTAGAAGCTGAAACAGCTACCGGAGCTTACTGGGCGACCAGATCCATCCTTCAGATTTTAAAACAGACAAGCGGCAGTATGCCGAAAGGACTTGTCAGAGATTATCCGAAATTTGAAGTGCGCGGATTCAGTCTTGATATTGGAAGAAAACCATTTACATTGGAGGCAGTCAAAGAATTTGCTGAAAATATGGCATGGTATAAGATGAACAGCTTTCAGGTTCATTTAAATGACAACTTAATTTTCCATGAAGATTATTCGACACTTGCCGAGGCAAAAGAACAGTCCTATGCAGGTTTCCGCCTGGAATCCGGCGTAGTCAATGAAGAGACGGGCAAATCGGCAACGTCTGAAGACGTTTCCTTTACGAAAGATGAATTTCGTGCATTTATTCAGGACTGCAGGATTATGGGGATAGATGTCGTACCGGAGCTTGATATGCCTGCGCATGCACTTGCATTTACAAGGACATTTCCGGAATATATGTCAGATCGTGCCGGAGGAGGACATTCTTATCTGATCGAAGAATTGGATCTTTCAAAAGATTATGACGGTGCATTAAATCTTGCCGAATCTCTCTGGAATGATCTGACATATATTCCGGAAATGTCCTTGTAAAT
>CANODN010000221.1 GCA_947564765.1 uncultured Roseburia sp.
CACATCTCGTACTGTCCTTTCAGCTCCACGGTATCAGCCCAGAAACGTTTTGGAATATTTTGGATCTGCAGTTTTAAGTTTTCTCTGGACTCTATGGCAATGGATTCGAAAAATGCGCACCAGAGACTGCGGAACGTCTCTTCTTCTCGGGAGTAAACCTTTGTCAGTGAAAGATCCATTGCGGAGGCGTCCGCGATCAGATAATCTTTGGAGGCTTTGTGAATGGCAGCAGTCTGATGTGTTCCATCGTAAATAATAAAATTTTCCAGAGGAAGGCGGTTGGTAAAATGAGCGGCAAGAATCGGAAGGACATCGTTTTTCGGATGTACCTGTGCAAATAAAATTTTGTTCTGAAGTTCTCCGAAACGCAGAAATTCCAACAGATGATGCGCTTCATTCTGTGTCTGGCGGCATAGTTCAAAAATACAGGCAATGCAGGGTTCGCCAAGATATTCCAATACCTTGGAGCCTTCCGGAAGGGCAAGGGCCATTACAATTGTCTGGTAAATGGCATTTGCTTTATCCATGGAAATCTTTCTGCAGCTTCCGTCTGCCATGGCGCATTGGCAGATGGTCTCGTAAAAGGGGATTCCAAGCTTCCTAATCAGGGTACGGGAAACCTTTTGGCTCTTTACGGGATCTGCTGTTACAGAAATATATTCCGAAAAAAGAGACAGGTTCTGGTTTGCGTCTGAAGAAAGGGAAATATTTTTGTGTCCGAGCCTGCTGGCCCAGGCGTCATAAACTCCGGTAAAAATACCGTCGATACTGTCTTCACATTGAAATACATACATTGCTGCCACCTCCGAAGTTTACATCATCAAAAAGAGAAAGCTGACGATATCCTTCTTCCCGTAATTCTTTGGGGATCTGTGTTTTGTCCAAGAGCAGGTTCCGGCAGATGTAATCCTCGTCCAGCTTTGTGGGATACATCATACGGCCGGAGCAGGTGATAAAATAAAGCGCCCGTTTTAAGACGACACCGATCTTCTTTAAATCGGAAAAGTCCAGCCTGCAGCCCCTTCTTGCTTTGACAATGCGCTTTGCAGATTTGGCTCCGATACCAGGGACCCGAAGCAGTGTCTTATAATCTGCCGCATTGATCTCCACCGGAAAACATTCCAGGTGGCGCAGCGCCCAGTCACATTTCGGGTCCAGATAAATATTGAAGTTCGGTCTGTCCTCGGAAAGCAGCTCGTTTACGGTAAAATGATAATACCGCAGCAGCCAGTCCGCCTGATACAGCCGGTGCTCCCGCAACAGAGGCGGTCCCTGGGGCAGCATGGGAAGACTGGAATTCTGGTTGACATTTACAAAGGCGGAATAAAAAACACGTTTCAGATCAAATTTCTGATAGAGGCTTTCTGCTACGCTCATAATCTGAAAATCGTTTTCCGGAGTAGCGCCGATAATCATCTGCGTGCTTTGTCCGGCAGGAACAAACTGCGGCGTCTTATGATAGGCCATGAGTTCATTTTTGTTTTGGATAATACCATTTTGAATCTGGCGCATGGGTTTTAAAATGGTATTTCTGGATTTGCAGGGGGCAAGCTCACGCAGAGCGCAGCTGGTGGGCAGTTCTAAATTGATGCTCATGCGGTCAGCAAGAAAGCCTGCCTTTTCAATCAGGAGAGGATCTGCTCCGGGAATGGCTTTCACATGGATATAGCCCTGAAATCGGTAAACGGTCCTAAGCCGGTAAAGCGCCTGATAGATCAGATCCATGGTATAATTGGGACTTACAATAATGCCGGAGCTTAAAAACAGGCCCTCAATATAATTTCTGCGGTAAAATTCTATGGTCAGCGTACAGATTTCTTCCGGTGTAAATGTAGCTCTCGGAATATCGGAATTGCAGTTGTTCTGACAATAGGCGCAGTTAAAAATGCATTCATTGGTGAAAAGGATCTTCAATAGAGAAATGCAGCGGCCATCGGCAGCAAAAGAATGGCAGATGCCGCAGGATCGCGTATTTCCGATTCCGCTGCCGTCGCCCTGTCTGTCTACGCCGCTGGAGGTACAGGCAACATCATACTTGGCAGCGTCGGATAAGATCTGCAGCTTTTCCATAATCGTAGGGGATAAGCGTGCAGAGGGAGAGGAGCTTTTAGGGCCGGAAGCAAGCCGGGTTTCGGCAGATGCAGTTGTATACATAGAAACCTCCTTTACAAACGAATGTTCTTTGCTGTGTATCATACTACAGAAAAGGAAAAATTGCAATACGAAATCGAATATTTGTTCTGGAAAATTTTGACGGGATGTTGGCAAGGGGCCGTCAGGGAGTGTTTTGGGAAAAGATATACGTGCGGGGGCTGTATTCCCTTCGGTCATAAGGCCTCCCGCCCTGCATATCTTTTCCCAAAACACTCCCTGACTACACTGTGCAGAATGACACGGCTTAAAATTTTCAAGAAAAATAAAAGAGAAACAGAGAGGACAGAGACAGTGCAGATGATGCCGCGAACCGTCGCACAGACTTTACCTATAAAGAATACAGGCAATGTTGTCGGGAAAAGATGCAGGAGATCAGAGGTGGAGTATGGGCATTGTGTTGGGCGGGAGACCTTGTGACCGAAGGGAACACAGTCCCCGAACAATACAATGCCCATATTCCACCTCGTCCGTTTTCCTCAGCTTTCCCATTAATCTATACTCTCCCGTATTCCTTATTGTAAAAACTCAAAATCAATGATAAGATAAATGGAGTTTTAAGAAAAGCAGGTACAAATCAGGCAGCGAAAACAAACGGGAGCAGGAAATATATGGCAGATTTAGGAAATCCCAAAAATACGATTGCAGTATTACAGAAATATCAATTTCATTTTCAAAAAAAGTTTGGACAGAATTTTTTGATTGATACCCATGTGCTGGATAAGATTATAGATGCGGCAGAGATCGGTAAAGATGATTTTGTTCTGGAAATCGGGCCGGGGATTGGGACGATGACGCAGTATTTGTGCGAGCATGCCAGAGAGGTCGCGGCGGTGGAAATCGATAAGAATTTGATTCCGATTTTGGAGACGACATTAAGTGCGTATGACAATGTGGAGATTATTAACTGCGATATTCTGAAAATGGATATCGGGGCGTTGGCACAGCGGAAGAATGATCAAAAGCCGATCAAGGTTGTCGCAAATCTTCCCTATTATATTACGACGCCGATTATCATGGGATTGTTTGAAAGTCATGTTCCCATAGATAAGATTACGGTTATGGTACAAAAGGAAGTGGCGGATCGGATGCAGGCAGGGCCGGGAAGTAAGGATTACGGGGCTTTGTCATTGGCAGTGCAGTATTATGCCAGGCCAAAGATTGCGGCTTATGTGCCTCCAAACTGCTTTATGCCAAGACCCTCTGTCGGCAGTGCGGTGATCTGTCTGACACGTCATAAGAAGCCGCCGGTGGAGGTAAAGGATGAAAGGCTGATGTTTTCTATCATACGGGCTTCCTTTAACCAGAGAAGAAAGACGCTGGCAAACGGATTGAATAATGCGCCGGATATCCGTTTTTCCAAAGAGCAGATTCAGGAAAGCATTCTTGCCCTTGGCGTTCCTGCGAACATCAGGGGAGAAGTACTGACCTTAGAACAGTTTGCCGAATTAAGCAATATGTTGGCAGACCCCGGCAGAGAGCCGGAATAAAATTTACAGGAATAATCTCAAAAATGTTTCATATATTTATCATATGAAACATTTTTTATATCGTATTTTCTGCGTCATAGCGCTTTTTATACTAATCCCTGTTGTATTTACGTTTTTAATACAGGGAAACGGAGA
>CANODN010000222.1 GCA_947564765.1 uncultured Roseburia sp.
CCTGGTCCTCCATACCTTTGGCAGGGACTTAAAATGGAACCCCTATATACACTGCCTTATTTCAAAGGCAGCCACTTCTTCGTTTTTCATCAGCTGATTCAGATAGGAACCCAGAACATAGCATTCCTGTGTACAGAGGAAACGATAAGGTTTATCTGCCGTTCCCGTTCCTTCATAGGGTTTTGCCGTAGTATCTATGTAATTATAGGCATCCCCATCCTGTTTCTCAACCTGAATTACAATCACATCCGTCTTTTTCTTCGTTGTTGTTTTCTTTGTTGTAGTTGTTTTTTTCGTTGTAGAAGATGTCGTGGTAGTACTATTGGCGGTACTGGATGAAGGTTTGATCTTTTTTAATTTTTCAATTTCCCGATTTGCCAGGGTAATATTATTCTTCACGCCCTGAAGCTCCAGCTTTTTCATTTCAATCTCAAGCTGCGTTTCTGCTGTATCATATACAAGGAGCGGATCTCCGATTTTTACCTCGGCGCCCTCCTCAACTTTGACTTCTGCTATTGTTTTATCTTCTATATAAACTGCCTGGGAATAATTATCCAGAACATATCCCGAACTTGACATGGAATCGCCAAACCAGCCGGAATTTATATTAGATACAGGAATTACTTCTGACTGCAGATTCTCTGCCTGATATTTCTGATATGCATAAACGCCGCCGGAAGCCGCCCCTGCAATCAAAAGAATAACGATAAGCAGGATAATAAACTTTTTTCCCCGTTTCATGCATGAGCCTCCTCTCCTGCTTCTTCAGAAATCTCTCCGTCAATAATATGATAAACCCGCTTCGCATGACCCGCAATATTCTTATCATGGGTGATCATCACAATCGTTACGCCTTCTTCATTCAGCTTCTGAAACAATTCCATAATCTGTGCACCGGATTTGGAATCCAATGCTCCTGTCGGTTCATCCGCCAAAAGAATTTTGGGACTGTTTACCATGGCTCTTGCAATGGCAACCCGCTGCTTTTGACCTCCGGAAAGCTGTGTCGGCATAAATGTTGCCCGATCCTCCAGGCCTACTCTTGCCAGCGCCTTCAATGCACGTTCTTTTCTTTCCTTTTTCTTAACGCCTGCATAGCTCAAAGGCAGAGCTACATTTTCCAACGCAGATTCTCTGGGCATTAAGTGAAAGCTCTGGAATACAAACCCAATGCTGTTTAACCGCAGATTGGAAAGCTCTTTATCCTTTAAAGCTGCTACGTCCGTTCCTGCCAGATAAAACTCTCCCGAGGTAGGCCGGTCCAGACAGCCGATGATATTCATAAGCGTTGTTTTGCCGGAACCGGAAGGACCCATGATCGCTACATATTCTCCTTCTTCCACCTGGAGTGTCACATCTTTTAATACCGGAACCGTCAGTTTATCTGAATTATAATCTTTAAATATATTTTTCAATTCCAATATCATAGAATTCCCTCCGCTCTCAGGAATTCCTCAAGATCTATTTTTCCCTTTTTATTTTTATCTATTGCATTCCGGTCATCTTCGCCGTCCGTACTGTCCGAACCGGTATCACCGCTCTCATCATCTGTATCATCATAATCGTAATCATCGTAGTCGTCATCA
The DNA here is from genome assembly GCA_947564765.1 of uncultured Roseburia sp. Lineage (GTDB taxonomy): Bacteria > Bacillota > Clostridia > Lachnospirales > Lachnospiraceae > Roseburia_B. The sequence goes on from CANODN010000222.1 coordinate 1,587, forward strand.
CTATAGTCTTCATCATCGTAATCGTCATCACCATAGTCATCGTAATCGTCATAATCCTCATCGTAATATTCATCTTCATAGAATTCCTCATCATAACCGCTTTCCGTGCCATCAAATTCATTCCATTCCATATCATCCAGCATTCCTTCTGTACTGCCTTCCTGATTGTACAGACCAGAGGAATGATCAATTTCTGACTCGTCTGTTACTGTTTTGATTCCTTCATAAAGACCGTTCATCGGAAATGCAATCAGATCCTCTTCACTCAGACCGGATACGATCTCATACTGATCCAGCTCCATATCGTATTCACCCAGCTCTACATCCCGCTTTTCCAGTCTTCCGTTTCCGTCATCCGCCCATACATAGGGATAGCCCCATTCATCCATATCTTCTGTAGAAGGCATTTCCATTCCTGGTTCATAATCCCAGAATGATTCCGTACCTTCTTCCAATCCAAACAGCATCTCACTTCCTTCTTCCATACTTTCTGTGGAACCGTTTAGGCTTTCCAATGCTCCGCTGTCAAGATCATCAAATGCAATATATCCGCTGTAAAGCCAGATTCCCTCTTTTTCCTCGGTCTGACCTTCGTCTAATTCAATAAGAACATGCTGTCCGAGCATCAATCCATCTATATCATCCATAGAAACAAAAAAGGAATAGTCACTGGAGGCTGCACTGTTGCTTTCTCCGTCATAGGCCATGTCGTCATTCGAAGAATTATCAGCCGTCTCTTCTGTATCAATATTGTCGATTGTGCCACTCCATGTAATGCTTTCATCTACTCTGGAACGTATAATAACATCCAAACCGGAAGCAATCATATTCACATTCTGTTCATTTGCCGTACCCTTTATACGGTATTCGCCAGTAGAAAGAATCGTCATAAAGGCGGAGGATTCCTCCTCCTGTGATTTTCCATCATTAATCGACTTTATGACACCCGAAGCTTTGCTTAATACCTGGGAATTGTCTACTTTTTTCTGAATTTTATCAATCTCCAGCTGTTTGCTGGATTTTTCAAATTCTGCCTGCTTGATCTGTGTCTGAACCGTCTGAATCTGCGTCGTATACTCGAATTTGTCGCCTTCCGGCGCATCCTTTCTTTCCTTTTCCAGCTCCTGAATCTGACTCTTATAATTGCTGATTTCAATATCCTGATTTTGCATCTCCAGTTTCGCCTGTTCCAGCTCCAGATTCAGATCCTCGGTATCATAATTAAATAAAGGTGTGCCTTCTTCTACAGCATCTCCTACCTCTACCAGCACTTCTCCTACCGTACGTTCTGCATCTGCATTCACCTCTACTGTCTCCTGCGGCTGTACCACGCCGGAATATCGGTTCTGCGCTCCTGTTACACTTCCCATAATGGCAGACACTTTTTGTACATATACCCTGTCATTGCTGTCTTTACCCTTGTTTCCCAAAAAATACCATATGCCAAATGCAGCTGCTGCCGCTGCTAATATCGCACAAAGTATCACTCCTAATTTCTTTTTACTCATACTTCCTCCTAATATATCTCTGCCAATCTTTTCACAGATTTCTGCAGAAATAAGTAATTTCTGCATGTTCTGTTGAAAAGAATTTCATCCCCTTCATTTTAACAAACTTCTGCAAGGCAAAAAACAATTATAAACCTCTCCATATTCGTAACCATATTATCATTATCTTAGCACAATTACAATTAAAATTTCCTTAAATTCTGCCAAATACCCTGAAATATCCATATTTGAGTTTCCTTAAAATTGCCTATAACATTTCCAGCCTTACAAATTTCCACAAAAATCATTGACAAGTACACTTGGCAGTGATATATTATGATTGCAAATAAAACTTGGCAATATTTAGGAGGAGGACCAATGAATAAAAATGAAATTTTAGCCAGAAGCAGAGCTGAAAACAAAAACAAAGATATTTATGAGCAAGAAATTTTAAAACAAGCTAATTCCTATGCTGTTATAGTACTCATCGTTCTTGCAACCTTATTTGTCGCAATACAGATATTTGTTGGCGAAGGTATCAATTATGGACTATACGCCCTGGTATTTTCCGGAAATATGACAATTGCATGGGTAAAATGCATAAAACTTAAACAAAAAAAGAGAAATGTGAGAAATTAGGTATTCCGTTGATTTCAGAAGAGGAATT
>CANODN010000223.1 GCA_947564765.1 uncultured Roseburia sp.
CCAAGATGCTGGAGTTCGAGCTGGCCGCCGCCCTGCGGGACCAGATTATCGAGCTGCGGGGGAAATAAGGGGGCGACGTTGTGGGCGGATTGATTATTGTGGTCATGTGGCCCATGGTTCTGCCAATTCTGATTTTGAAGTTTCTGGGGTTCGCTTTGCCTGTAATCGCCCCTGTCCTGCTGGCGCTGAATGCCGCTGGACTGGCGGGGCAGTTCCGCTCCTATAACCGGCATGAGGAGAAAAAGAACAGACTGGTGCTTTCTGTTTTTGCAAGAGAGCTGGAATTTATTGAAGAAGAAAAGGAAGAGTATAAGAGCAATCAGATCTACCTGGACGGCTATGTATGTAAAGAGCCGATCTATCGGAAAACACCGCTGGGCAGGGAAATTGCCGATCTGTTGATCGCAGTGAACCGTTCTTACGGGAAATCGGATTACATACCCTGTATCTGCTGGGGAAGAAATGCAAGATTTGCCTCCGGCTTTGAAGTGGGAAATCATGTGGAGATCTGGGGCAGAATTCAGAGCAGAGAATACGTGAAAAAGATCAGTGAGACGATTACGGAAAAAAGAATTGCCTATGAAGTATCCGTGAGTAAAGTGGAGCGTTTGGAATAGAATTTGCTTTTTTTTACAGTTTATGGTATTTTATATAAAATCTAAAGTATGGAAAAGTACCGTAGAACATAAGAGAAGTTTGACTGTCCGACGACAGGGGAGGTTAATATGGCAACGGGAAGCGTACAGGTATATTATGGCGCAGGCAGAGGCAAATCGCCGGCGGCGCTGGGAAGAGCAATACGTGCTGCTTCAGAAGGAAAAAGCATTTTTATCATTCAGTTTTTTAAAGGCAAAACAGATCATGTAATGGAGTATTTAAAAAGACTGGAGCCGGAGATCAAGATTTTCCGTTTTGAAAAATCCGCGGAATATTTTGATGAGCTTTCCAAAGAAGAGCAGTTGGAGGAAGTAAAGAATATCAAAAACGGCATCAATTTTGCCAAGAAGGTTTTGACTACAGGTGAAGGCGATCTGGTGATCTTAGATGAGGTATTGGGCCTTGTGGATCATGGATTGATTGAGGTGGATGAATTAAAAAACCTTGTATCAGCGAGAATGGAGGATACGGATTTGATCTTAACAGGCCGGGTACTTCCGGATGAGTTGCGTTCCTATGTCAATGAAATTTATCATCTGATACCGGAAAACGTGTGATTCTTGTTGACAAAAGAATAGCAGAGTGTTATATTGCATAATAGATTGAAAATACAGTACCGGATAGAGGTTGCGTGATTCATCAGTAGCTTATCGGATGCAGCAGGTGCAGAAGAAGATATGCGAAAGGGGAGGACGCCGAAAGAGAAGATTTCCTGTGAATGTTTTCTTGGGCATATGTTGAAGAAATATATGACTGTCATCCCTGTTTTGGGATGGTGCGCTATCGAATAAATGAAACCTTTATACCGGCTCATAAAAAGAGCCGGTTTTTATACTTTAGTATGCAAAAATATGAAGGAGGAAATAAGAATGGCTATTTTTAAAGGTGCAGGTGTGGCGATCGTAACCCCGATGAAAGAAAACCTTGAGGTTAATTACGATAAATTGGAGGAGCTGATTGATTTTCAGGTAAAGAACGGAACGGATTGTATTGTAATTGCAGGAACGACCGGTGAAAGCTCCACATTGACTATGGAAGAACATAAGGAAGTGATCGAGGCTGCAGTTCGTTTTACAGGACACAGAGTTCCGGTTGTGGCCGGAACAGGTTCGAACTGTACCGCTACGGCAATACAACTGTCTCAGGAAGCAGAAGAGGCAGGAGCCGACGGACTTTTGGTAGTTACCCCTTATTATAATAAAGCGACACAGGAGGGACTGATCGGGCATTATACGCAGATCGCAGATTCCGTAAAGATTCCGCTGATTATGTATAATGTGCCTTCCCGTACAGGCTGCAATATCCTTCCGGAGACGGCGGCATATTTACATAAGCATGTAGACAATATCACAGGAATCAAAGAAGCAACCGGAAATGTAGCACAGGCAGCTAAGACCATGTACTTAACCGATGGCAAACTGGATATGTATTCCGGAGAAGATGGCATTGTTGTTCCGCTTATGGCGATCGGAGCCATCGGCGTGATTTCCGTATGGTCCAATATAGCGCCAAAGCAGGTACATGATATGTGCATGAAGTTTTTTGAGGGAGATATTGCGGAGGCTGCCAGAATTCAGTTAGAAGCAGAGCCTTTGATTGATGCGCTTTTTTGTGAAGTGAATCCGATTCCGGTGAAAAAAGCATTGAATTTAATGGGCATGGAAGCGGGACCGCTTCGTTCGCCGCTTTGTGAAATGAGTGAAGAAAATGCAAAGAAAATGGCGGACGTGATGAAGGCATACGGATTAAAACTGGCTTAGAAGGGTTATCCTTATTCAAAAGAACAGAAAAATACATTTGGAGGAGAACATGACGAGGATTATAATGCACGGGTGCAATGGCAGAATGGGACAGATGATTTCTGAGATTTGCAGAGAAGATCCGGATACGGAAATTGTGGCAGGTATTGATATTGCGGATACCAAAGAGCAGTCCTATCCGGTATTTACCGATATTATGGAATGTGATGTACAGGCAGATGCGGTCATTGATTTTTCCACCGCAAAGGCAGTGAATTCGGTGTTGGATTACTGTATGGCGCGAAAGCTTCCCCTGGTGCTTTGTACCACCGGATTAAGCGAAGAACAGTTAAAAAAAGCGGATCAGGCAAGTGAATCGATTGCAATCTTAAAATCTGCCAATATGTCCCTCGGGATCAATACCTTATTTGAAATTCTGCAAAAAGCAGCAAAAGTACTGGCCCCGGCAGGCTTTGATATAGAAATTGTAGAAAAGCATCACAATCAGAAGCTGGATGCACCCAGCGGTACGGCTCTGGCTCTTGCCGATGCAGTAAATGACGCTATGGATCAGGCGTATGCGTATAAATTTGACCGCAGCAAAGAGCGGAAGAAAAGAGAAGCAAAAGAGATTGGAATTTCTGCTGTCCGGGGAGGAACGATCGTCGGTGAGCATGAGGTGATTTTTGCCGGAAAAGATGAGGTGATCGAGATTAAGCATACGGCTTATTCCCGGTCGGTATTTGGCAAAGGAGCTGTAGAGGCAGCTAAATTTATCAACGGAAAAGAAGCCGGGTATTACGATATGCGAAGAGTGGTAGCGGCCCGGTAAACAAAATAGATGCGTACCTGTGCGAAGCATACTGCCGTCAAAATGGCAGCGCCGGACGCGGCAAAGTGATCAAGTCCTTCATAAGCCAAAAGTCAGCGGCGGTGAAGCGGGCCTGGTCACTTTGTCTTTAGAGCTTTAGACCTGAATCCGTAACATATTTTTTGATTGCTGCAAAGCTTTCTCTGCTGATATCGTGTTCCATACGGCAGGCATCTTCAACAGCGGTTTTTTCGTCTACGCCAAGAGCGGTCAGCCATCCGGACAAAAATGTATGACGTTCATAGATCATATCTGCGATTTCATGTCCTTTTTCCGTTAAGGAAATAAAACCCGAATCATTGACCTTAATGTAACCGTTTTCCCGCAGGTTTTTCATGGCAACGCTGATGCTGGATTTCTTGAAATTCATTTCGGCCGCAATGTCTACCGAACGCACCACCGGAAGCCGCCTGCTTAAAATCAGTATCGTTTCCAGATAATTTTCAGATGATTCGTTTCTGTTCATG
>CANODN010000224.1 GCA_947564765.1 uncultured Roseburia sp.
ATATACGGACTATCACAATCATCCATATTCATTTCTCCTTTGATATTGCTAAAATTCCTTACAAACATCTGAAATATACCATTATCCGGTGCATTCGTCAAGGTTATGTAAGTAATTCCAGACTTACTTCCAGTGCCTTATCTACTTTAAACAACATGCTGTTGTCTAAATGGCACACTTTGTCTTTTAATCTTTTTTTATCAATGGTACGAAGCTGTTCCAGTAAAATAACAGAATCTTTTACCATGTCATATTTTTCACTGTCAAGCTCCACGTGCGTCGGTAATTTTGCTTTGTGCATCTGTGAGGTGATCGCCGCACAGATCACGGTCGGGGAATGCCGGTTGCCTACGTCATTCTGAATAATAAGCACCGGTCTGACTCCACCCTGCTCAGATCCTACAACCGGACGCAGATCTGCATAATAAATGTCTCCTCTGTGAATCGCCATAATTACTCACTCCATATACTATTATAATTGATAGGAAGAGTATTTCCGGTTTTTGAGGTTCTATTCACTTATTCTTCAAAATAATCTTTTGCAGAATAGGGAAGATTATTTTTATAAAAAATGCGGGGAATGCGTTTTGTGATATCACAGGCAAATTCATAGTTAAACCGCCCGGACAAAGCACCAAGCTCTTCCATACCAAGGAAGTTCCCTTCGTCATAGCCAAGCAGCGTTACGGTATCCAGCATTTTCGCCTCCGGAATATCCGTAACATCCACCATAAACTGGTCCATACAGATTCTGCCCAGAATGGGTGCTTTTTGTCCGTGAATCAATACATATCCTTTATTGGAAAGACTTCTGGGATAGCCGTCTGCATATCCCACAGGAATTGTAGCAATACGCCGCGGCTCCTTCAGCCGATACGTTCCTCCGTAGCTGATGCATCTTCCGGCTTCTAATGTTTTGATATGTATGATTCTGCTCTTTAGCTCCATGACCGGTTTCAAAGCTATGGAATCTCTGCGTATTTCATCAGAGGGCCAGAGCCCGTATAGAATAATTCCCGCCCGGACCAGATCCATGTTGGCTTCCTCTAACTCTGCAATTCCCGCACTGTTAGAGCAGTGCTTCAGAGGAATGTCAATATTTCTCTCTTTTAACATTTCTGTCATAGACAAAAAGAGCTTCATCTGCTCTAGGGCAGATGATTTATCCTCTTCGTCCGCCCTTGCAAAATGGGTAAAAATCCCCTCAATTTCAATACCGGGAAGGGATTTGATCTTTGTAATTTCATCTGCCGCTTCTTCTGTAACCTGATAACCGATTCTGCTCATTCCGGTATCTGTCTTGATATGAATCAACGCATCTGTTCCAAGCCTTTGCGCTGCTTTTGAAAATGCCTCTGCCATTTCATAAGAATATACCGCAGGACGTATCCCGTTTCGGATCAGCGCTTCATAATCCCCTTCAAATGTATAGCCCAAAATCAAAATCGGTTTTTCGATTCCGTTTCTCCGTAAAGAAAAGGCTTCCTCTGCCGTTGCTGTTGCAAATCCGAACACTTTTTCTGACGCTTCTATTTCTTTTGCAATTTCCGCTGCGCCATGACCATATCCATCTGCTTTTACAACAGCAATGATCTTTGTCCGGGGTGAAATCTTTTTTTCTATCGATTTTAAATTAAAGGAAACAGCATCTAAATCAATTTTTGCATAAACTCTTTCATATGCTTTCATAAAGCCGGACACCTCCCATCTGCCAGCTCTTTCCCTGCCGCCGGAATCGCATTCAGAAGATCAGAAGCGATCATACCGGATGCTCCCTTATCCGAAGCCGCAATATCTCCTGCTTTTCCGTGAAGATAAACAGAAAGCGCCGCAGCATCCCTGCAGGATAATCCCTGCGCCAGAAGTCCGGCAAAAAAACCGGCAAGAACATCACCGCTTCCTCCCGTTGCCATACCATGATTGCCGGTTGTGTTAATATAAAATTCTCCATTCGGCATGCCGACAATTGTTCTGGCATCCTTTAAAACACAGATCATCTGCCATCTTTTGGCAAAATCTGCAGCCGTCTGCAAAAGATTATTTTTGATCTGAGCTATACTGCATTTTAACAGGCGGCTCATTTCTCCCAAATGAGGTGTAACGGCCTGGTTTTCGGTCATGCCTGTAAGCCATGCTTCTTTCCCGGAAAGGATATTCAAAGCATCTGCATCAAATACGATTTTCTTTTCTTTGTGCCGGATGACCTGTTCCAAAATATGCTGTGCCGTACTGCCGCATCCAAGCCCCGGCCCGATCAAAACGGCATCCGCCCACTGCAGACATTCCTCCAGGGCATCCTCTGTTTCCTTACAACAGTCTTCCTTTGCATCATAGACTGTTAAGATTGCTTCCGGAAGCTTTGTCAAAAGAATTTCTCTGTTTTCCCTTGCCGTAAAAATACGTACCAGTCCGCATCCGCTGTAATAAGCTGCTTTCGCCGCAAAATAAGCTGCACCTGCCATATCGGGCGATCCTGCTATCACCAAAGCTTTGCCGTAACTTCCTTTATTCGAATAGGCTTTTCGTTTTGGAAGCAGCTTTACGGCATCTGCCTGGGTGAGATATCTTCCCATGGGGCTTTGGCCTAAAAAACTATATGCATCAATTCCGATATCGGCAACTACAAGCTCACCGGTATATTCTGCTCCCGGATATAACAGCTGCCCGATTTTGGCAAATCCGAAGGTCACTGTCAAATCTGCATAAAAAGCAGTTCCGAAAACCGCTCCCGTATCTGCCGAAACTCCGGAAGCAATATCCACTGCAATTTTAAATGCAGACATTTGATTCAGTTTTTGCAGAATTTCCGCCAGTGTTCCTTCAATCTGACGGGAGAGCCCGATTCCAAATAATGCATCCACCACAATGGTGCAGGCATGTTCCGGTAATCCGTTAATTTCCGGTATGTGATATTTGAGAACCGTATCATACTGGCTTTTCGTCTCCGGAGTCATTTTTTCTTTGTTCATAGGGCAGAATACCTCTACCTGATATCCGGCCAGATACAAAAGTCTTGCAACGGCAAAACCGTCCCCTCCGTTATTGCCCGTGCCGCAGAGAACTAAAATACGGATATCCTTTTGCGGATAACACTTTGTAATTTCGGAAAAAACAGCAAGCGCCGCCCGTTCCATTAATACCATGGAAGGTACTCCGTAATATGCAATTGTGTTGTTGTCGCATTGTTTCATTTCCTGACTGTTTACCAGATACATCTTTTTATTCCTTTTTATTCTTTGCAATATTATAAGAAAGCTGCATCAGACTGTCCGAAAGATGCACACTTTCCACGACGACATTCTGATCCGGCAGCTTTAAATCCACATGGGCAAAATTCCAGATAGCCGGAATTCCAAGTGACACTAAATGATTTGCTATGGTGTCCGCTTTGGCCTTCGGCACCGTAAGTGCTGCGATATCGACATGTTCCTTTTTCATAAAATCGTCCAGTTCATCAATCATATGAATTTTGATTCCGCGAATGGATTTGTTCCTTAGTTTCGGATTGACATCAAACAAAGCGATAATCGAAAACCCGAACTTTTCAAATTCCACATAATTTGCCAATGCCTGCCCGAGATTTCCGGCTCCTACAATAATAATCGTATGCTTTTCACTCAGACCTAATATTTTTCCGATTTCTTCATATAAATACTCCCTCTTCTCAATCACTGTCAATGAATCAAACAAATTTTTGAAAGAC
>CANODN010000225.1 GCA_947564765.1 uncultured Roseburia sp.
TCCGCCTTCTTGGCATAATAGCCGGGACCGTCTGCATAGTAACCCCTGCAGCAGCCTATTCCCTGATCTTTACAGCCGTTTATCTGGTGGAGTGGCTGATCCGGTATTTTCTGGTGCCGTTGGTGCAGATTTATATTATGATTGAGTTTTTAAATCATTTAATGGAAGAAGAACGGTTTCGCAGGCTTTCCGAGCTGATTGCGGATGCAGTGCGGCTTTTGCTGAAGGCAGCCGTTACCTTTATTCTCGGCATTAACATTATTCAGGGAATGATTGCACCGGCTATGGACCGTCTGGCAGGGAATACGATTGCAAAGACCATTCAGATGGTGCCTGGGCTTGGCAATGTGGTGAACGGAATGGGCCAGATTTTTATAAGCTCCGGTCTGGTAATCAAAAATTCAGTGGGAGCGGCAGCGCTTGTGATCTTAGTGATTCTCTGTGCCGTACCTTTTTTGAAAATGGCATTTCTGGCGGCATTATACAAATTCCTGTCGGCAGTTTTAGAGCCGGTGGCAGATAAACGTCTGTCCGGCGGGATGAACGGAATCGCAAACGGAGGCATGCTGTATCTGCGGATTCTCGGAACCTGTCTGGTGATGTTTTTCCTGACGATTGCACTGACAGCCGCCGCAGTCAGATAAGAAAATTGCCGTGAGGCCGGAGATCAAATCGTTTAAGGGAGGTTGCTATGACAGGAATCGTAGACTGGGTAAAAAATTACAGTATGGTTGTATTGCTTATGACGGTTCTGACATCTGTTGCGGCTAAGAAGGAATATAGAAAATACATTCAGCTGTTTGTAGAGATCATACTGGTGATTACATTGGTGAATCCGCTTTTTCAGGCAGCCGGAAAATCAGAGGATCTGTTTGAAAAAATATCCTATGACAGCTTCTGGCAGGGGCTGGAAGGCATTAAGCTGGATCAGGAAAAAATAGATTTCTTAAATGACGATTATTATATTACCTATTATGAAAAAGCAATTCAGGAAGATGTAAGGCTGCTGGCGGAAAATTCCGGTTATGGCGTCATTGACGTGGAGATTGCCCTAAATGAAGCATTTGAAGTAGAGACAATGGAGCTTAAGGTGGCCAGACAGGAAGTGGAAACGATTATTGTGGGAAGAGTGGAAAGTGAGCCGGAGACAGCGGAAATTACAGCATTAAGAGAAAAGCTTGCCGCATATTACCAGATCGATGCGGATCAGATTTCCATTCTGGATTAGGAGGTAGATGTGAAGCTGCAGGATTTTTTTCAAAACAAAATATGGAAAAAATGGGACAAAAGTCAGTGGACGATCTTAATTCTGACAGGCATTTTGCTTATGGTAGTTGCATTGCCCACAGGAGAACGAAAAGAAAAAGAAGCAGAGGAACAGGCGGGTAAAGAGCAGACAGTGCAGGATACTGCTTTGAAAAACGATTATGTACAGGAACTGGAGGTGAAATTAAAAGATACGCTTTCCAAAATAAACGGAGCGGGGCAGGTGGAGGTGATGATTACACTGGAGGATACGGGCGAAAGTGTCGTAGAAAAGGATCAGACAAAGGAGACTTCGGATCTTAAGGAAAGTGATCAGGAGGGAGGAACCCGAAGGGAACAGAATGTACAGACAACCCAGGCAACCGTATATGGAGAAACGGGAGATGAAAAAATGCCTTTTATAGGAAAGGAGATGACGCCCCGGGTATCCGGTGTGCTGGTGGTTGCCCAGGGAGGAGAAGATACCGTAGTAAAGCAAAATATTTCTGAGGCGGTAATGGCATTATTCCAAATAGACGTGAATAGAATTAAAGTAGTTAAGATGAATATTCAGGAGGAAGGATATTGAAGAAAAAGTTGAAAAAAAATCAAATCATTATTACAGCATTGGCGCTTATGATCGCTGTTGCCGGATATGTCAGCTATACCAGAAGCAATTTGGACGGCACATCAGAAGTAGCAAGTGCAGACATTTCTGAGGATTCTTATGAGATTTCCGACAGTCCGATCGTAGAAGGAGATATTTTTACGGACACGGGAGACGATGGCATGGATGTTGCCGCATCAACGGAAGCACAGGGAACCGATGTCGCATTGGAGGACAGCACACAGACCATCGGAGGGGATGCTGCGGAAACGGGCAGTGATTTAAATCCCGGAGAGGCAGTGCTTACCAGCTCTACGGTAAGTAATGTGGATTTTGCAGCAGAGATGAAGCTGGCAAGAGAGCAGGTACGGGCCAAGAATAAAGAAACACTTTTAGGTATTGTCAACAGTACGACACTTACCGATGATCAGAAACAGGCTGCTGTGGATCAGATGATCGCTCTTACCGATGTTGCAGAGCGTGAAGCGGCTGCAGAAATGCTCTTAGAAGCAAAAGGATTTACCGATGTGGTAGTCAGCATTACAAACGATGCGGTAGATGTCGTATTGAATATGGGAGATGTGACGGATGCGAAACGGGCGCAGATCGAAGATATTGTAAAGCGTAAGACAAATATCAGTGCGGAAAATATCATTATTACACCGATTGATACTACGGCACAGAGCGAAAGTGAGACCCAGACAAACAGCAATACCCAGACAGAGACAACCGAAACAATTGATACGACAGAGGCGCCCCAGACGGCTTCCGAATAAAGAAATCCCCTCCGTACATAAAGGTATGCCCGGAGGGGATTTCTTTATGATTATTCGTTTTCTCCATTCGAAACGTCCTCGTTTGCCTGCTTCCGCTGTTCGATAAAGCGGAACATAGCCAGATAGATCCAGAGCAGAACGGGAACTAATATGGTCAGTCCGACAGATATTTTTAAACATTCAAAAGCTGCGGGGCTGTCAATCAATGCAAAGATTAATGTAGCAAGATACATTCCGACCAGAAGAATAATGCCGAGAATGGCTAAAATTTGTTTTTTGTTTTTCATCCGTATTCCTTTCTGTTAGTTCGTTGCGATTTGGATTAAATTGTCTCTGAACAGTACCTATCATACAGAGATTTTGTGAAAACGTCAAGGCATGAATTGTCAGAAACAGGGAGGAATGTTATAATGTGAAACGACAGCATTATATATGGAAGAAAAGGAGCCAAAATGAACGAAAAGAAAATTTTATCCAATAAACGATATCTTTATCTGACTGAATTTTTTGCCGGTATGTCGGTTATGGCAGTGGAGCTGGGAGCAAGCCGCCTGCTGGCGCCGTATTTCAGTTCTTCTCAGATTGTATGGACGATTATTATCGGTACAATTATGATCGCTATGGCATTGGGAAATATTTACGGCGGAAGGTATGCAGATAAAAATCCCAATCCGGACAAGCTGTATGGAAGAATACTGATCGCCGCCATATGGATCGCATTGATTCCGGCAGTGGGAAAATATGTGATTCTTGGAATATCAGCAGTGCTGATTTTTGCAGTGAATACCAATTTTTTAATATGGGCCGGATTTCTGGCGTGTATGGTGATTTTTGTATTTCCCCTTTTTCTGCTGGGGACGGTGACGCCTTCTCTGGTGAAATATACGGTAGACAGTCTTTCTGACAATGGAAAAACAGTGGGTATGTTAAATGCTTCCAATACCATCGGAAGTATACTGGGCACATTTCTTCCTACCTTTGTGACCATTCCTTCTGTAGGAACCTCGATTACATTTTTGATTTTTACACCAATCGGGATTCTGTATGAACCTTATATTTTACCATCCGGGGT
>CANODN010000226.1 GCA_947564765.1 uncultured Roseburia sp.
CCCATACTTCATAATTTCCATGCTGCTGAAAATACGTAGATCTGCCGCCGAATTTGCCCTTTGAACCAAACATAATATAATTCAAATAGCCTTCCTCTTCAAGAATTTCTCCAAGAGTGACTGCTCCGGGCAGAAAATATTCATATTTCTTCATGGAATTATCAACACCGCCCTTGGCGCCGTTATATTCAAACAATTTCAATGGCAGTCCCGCCGTCTCCGCCACCAAACCGGCAATTGTCCATCCGCTGGCGGGAGCAACTGCTGCTCCTTCCAGCAAATCAGACTGGGAAAAACTTACATTATCCTCTGCAATCTGCGTCAGCTCCGGAATATAATTGACATCAAATATGCCTCCCTTTGCTTTATCCTGCATAGAGGACTCTAACGATTCTACATAAATACAAATCAGATTGTTCTTTTTCTCCGGAAAGGTAATCTGTACATCATCCGGATTTACATATTCTTCTTCAATCAAAGTTGACTGATCCATCTGGGACTTTACATAGGAAAACACCTCAAACTGCCGGTCTGCTGCATAGACAAGCCCCATCAGCCATACAAAAAAAATCAACAAAAATACCGGCAGCGGCGCAGTAAAAGGCAAAAGCCTCCACCTGCAATGATGTCCGCCCTTAGAAGAAATCCGAAGATAATACCGATTTTTAAAGGGATATAGTACAAATAACAATTCTACTGCCCAAATTCCTGCAGCCGGAAAAAGCGCTGTCTGAAAATAATCTGCAACAAAGCTTGTTGATGCCTCTTTTAAAGGCATATTCAGGGTAAATATAATCTCATTCAAACCGATATTCCCAAAATTTTTGGACCCCCAGTTTAAACTGAACGTCAATAAAATAAGCAAAAAAATTACAATCTGTTTTAAAACAAAAGAAAATATTTTCGCTGTTTTTTTCTTTTTCACCTGTGTCTTCACTCTTTTCTGATTTCTTTCATCTGTTTTTCTGCACCAGGGCTTTTTTCAAACACACTCTAGGGATATAGAATTTCATTATCATAAAACCGTGATTTTTTATTTAACTCTTCAAACAGGAATTCGTAACCATATCGTTCTGCCAGCGTCTCTTCTCCTGAGAACAGGTTTGTACCAAGCCCCAGTCTCTCTCCTTCAATTTCACCGCCTAAAGCAGCTACCACCGTCGGAAAGATGTCCATGGTAGTAAAAATCCGGTTTTTCTCCTGCTTTGGCTCTGCAAGAGGCTGGATAAATGCATTATAAACCTTTCGCGCAGTCTCTCCATGATGCCTGTCATAACTATATTCTCCAAAAAAATCTTTTACCATACTGCAGTGATCGCCGCAGACTACAATTGTTGAATTTTCATAAAAATCCTGCTGGGAGAGCCATGTCAGAAATTCATCCAGCTGAGCAGACATACAGGCTAATACATTGGCATAAGGCTCCTCGTATGTATCCGGACATTTTTCACACAAATAACCTGCCGGCGTATGGGAATCAGATGTCAGCATAGAAAAACTAAAGGGCTGTCCTTTTTTTGAAACCTCCAGGATTTTTTCTTTTGCATAGGTGTAGAGCTTTTGATCTTCAAAGCCCCAGTTCACATAATAATCTTCCGGAATTTTTCCTTCTTTTATGGCAGAGCTGTAATCCCATATTTCATAGTTGCCATGCTGTTGAAAATAAGTCCTTTTCCCTCCAAATCCCGCTTTTGAACCAAACATGATGTAATTATAGTAGCCTTCCTCCTCTAAAATTTCTCCTAAAGAAACGGCTCCGGGCAGAAAATACTCGTATTTACTCATGGAATTATTGATGCCGCCCTTTCCCTTTTGGTTGTATTCAAACAATTTCAGGGGAAGTCCTGCTGTTTCCGCCGTCATGCCTGCGATGGTCCAGCCGCTTGCCGGTGCAACAGCTGCCCCTTCGATCAGATCAGACTGGGAAAAACTGGTATTCTCCTTTGCAAGCCTGGTCAGCTCCGGAATATAGTTCACATCAAATATGCCTCCGTTTGCCTTATCCTGCATGGAAGACTCTAAAGATTCTACATAAATAAAGATCAGATTTCGCTTTTCCTCCGGAAATGTAATCTCTACATCATTGGGATTTACATATTCCTCTTCAATCAAATCCGACTGCATCAACTGGGACTGCATATAAGAAACGACTCCAAACTGCCTGTCCGCCGTATAAAAAAGTCCGCCAAACCAGATACACATCACAAGCATGGATACTGGAACCGGTATGGAAACCGGCCATATCTTACATCTGCGGATGCGGTCCCCTCCGGTTGAAATTTTAAAATAATACTGCTCCTTCGGATGCCAAAGCATAAGAAACATTTCAAGTACAAAAAGCGCTGCCGCCGGAAAAAATGCTGATTCAATATAATCTCCCACAAAGCTGGTTGACGCATCCCTTAGCGGCATATTTAAGGTAAATATAATTTCATTCAATCCGATATTCCCAAAATTTTTGAAACACCAAATCAAACTAAATGTCAATAAAATAAGAAGGAAAACAAAAATCTGTCCCAGAATTCCGAAAATAATTTTAGCTGTTTTTCTCTTTTTCATTGGTATTTTCACTCTTTTCCGCTTCAATTTCTATCTGGATCTTCTTTTTCAGAATAGCAGAAAAAATTCCTACTGCCACTGACGCCAATAAAAACACACCGTATCCCAGTATATAAAACTGGATTGTCTGAGTTCCATCCGCTGTTGTTAAAATGGCCGCTTTATTCGTCGGCAATAAAACCAAAAGCGCCAGAAACTGATCACATACGGCATAGGCAATCCATTCTGCAAAAGCCTTGTACCAGTTTTCTGCCTTTTTTCCGGAAAGTATTTCTGCCAAAAGATACGTAATCGCACCACAGCCAAAGAAAACCATTATTTGTAGCATGATAATCCACCTTTCTTCTCTAAATGTTCTGTATCACATTTTTCTTAAGCCGCGCAGCAGGCGCGGCTTAGTATAAAACTATCTCAATATTTCAAAATTATAATTCACAATTTCCGACTGTCCTTGGGAAAGGAAGTACATCCCTGATATTGGACATACCGGTCAGATACATCACCAGACGCTCAAATCCCAGGCCGAATCCTGCATGTCTTGCAGAACCATATTTGCGAAGATCCAGATAAAATCCATAGTCTTCTTCATTCAGTCCCATTTCCCGGATTCGATCCAGAAGCTTCCCGTAGTCATCCTCTCTCTGGCTTCCTCCAATGATCTCACCGATTGCCGGTACCAGACAGTCTACTGCCGCCACGGTTTTGCCATCCTCATTCAACTTCATGTAAAACGCTTTGATCTCCTTTGGATAATCCGTTACGAATACCGGACGTTTAAATACCTCCTCTGTCAGATAACGTTCATGCTCTGTCTGAAGATCTGCGCCCCAGGAAACTTTGTAATCAAATTTGTCATTGTTCTTTTGAAGGATTTCAATTGCTTCCGTATAAGTCACATGGGCAAATTCAGAATCCGCCACATGATTCAGGCGGTCTAACAGTCCCTTATCCACAAAATTATTAAAAAACTGCATTTCTTCCGGTGCATGCTCAAGTACATAACGGATGACATATTTTAACATACTTTCCGCCAGAATCATATCATCTTTTAAATCTGCAAATGCAATTTCCGGCTCAATCATCCAGAATTCCGCGGCATGGCGGGTGGTATTGGAATTCTCCG
>CANODN010000227.1 GCA_947564765.1 uncultured Roseburia sp.
AGCCTTTTTAGCTTCAGCTTCGTATTCACGAACAATATTGAAGTTAGAATCTTTGGATTTACCTCTTTGATCTCTCCCACAAAACCAATATCCTGGCCGTTGGAATATTTCTTCTCTACCCGTAAAAGTCCGCCGTCCTTGCCGCTGATTCCAACTGCAAGTACGCCAAGCTCCTGCACCAGCTGTACAAGACTTTTATTCACCTTATTCAAAACCATCTCCGCAATTTCCATGGTAGCTTCATCCGTTTTGCGGAGCCCTCCTATAAATTCCGGCTCCATGCCGGACTTCTCGACCCATTTACTGATTTCTTTGCCGCCGCCATGTACAATAATCGGCTTAAATCCTACTAATTTTAAAAGGGTTACATCCTGGATGACATGATGCTTCAATTCCTCATCCACCATAGCGCTGCCGCCGTATTTTACCACAATGATTTTCCGGTTGAATCGTTGAATATAGGGAAGCGCCTCAATCAGAACCTCCGCTTTGTTCATGCTTTTTTGTATTTCCTTCTCTTCCATTTGAATCTCCTTTCAAGAGCGGTAATCCGCATTAATTTTCACATAATCATACGTCAGGTCACATCCCCATGCCGTCGCCTCATATTCTCCCATTTTCACATCTGCAACAGCCGTCACTTCCGGCTCAGAAAGAATCTTCGTCGCCATTTCCTCACTGTAATCCAAAGCGACTCCGTTTTCTATAATCTGCATTTTACCTGCTGCACTTTCAAAAAACAAATCTACTTTTTCCGGATCAAACTGTACGCCGGAATATCCCATAGCGCAAAGAATTCGTCCCCAGTTGGCATCATGCCCATAAATTGCAGCTTTTGTCAAACTGGAAGTAATCACTGATTTGCTCAGGCATTTCGCCGCCTCCTTGCTCTCTGCACCGATTACCCTAACTTCAAAAAGCGCCGTTGCGCCCTCTCCGTCGCCTGCCATTTGTTTGGCCAATATCTGGTTTACCGTATTTAATGCTTTTTTAAAAGCTTCATAATCTGCATTTTTTTCCGTGATTTCCGGGTTGCCTGCCTCTCCGTTGGCAAGAAGCAGCACAGTATCATTTGTAGAGGTATCACCGTCTACCGACACCATATTATAGGTATCCTCCACATCCTCCCGCAACGCTTCCTGCAAAAGCTCTTTGGAAATGGCAAGATCTGTTGTCAGAAAGCTTAACATGGTACACATATTCGGATGAATCATTCCCGATCCCTTACACATACCGCCAAGGGTCACCTGCCGGCCTCCTGCTTCAAAGGTAACTGCCGCCTCCTTTTCATGGGTATCCGTCGTCATAATGGCACATGCCGCACGATTTCCAGACTCTCTGGAAGCTTCTAATTTTGGCGCCATAATCTCAATCCCGCGGGTAATGCGCTCCATTGGAAGCTGCTGTCCGATCACCCCGGTAGAAGCAACCAGAACGTCATCCTCTGCAATATGTAAAATCTCCGCAGCTTTCTCTGCCGTCTGCCTGCAATACAAAAGCCCCTCTTCTCCGGTACAGGCATTGGCAATTCCTGAATTAATGACTACTGCCTGAGCAGATTCCTGCTTTGTTACAATTTTCCTGTCCCATTTTACCGGAGCCGCCTTTACGACGTTTGTAGTAAAGGTACCTGCCGGCCGGCACGGCGTCTTACTGTAAATCAGCGCCATATCTTCCCGGCCTGTATATTTGATACCTGCCGCTGCAGACGCCGCCATAAATCCTTTTGCTGCGGTTACCCCGCCTTCTATGATCTTCATATGAACTAACTCCTTTCCTAATTACTGCGTGTTTTTACGCATAGAGTGATACCCGAAGGGTATTTCCTAATTACTGCGTATTTTTTACGCATAAAGGGATACCCTATCCCCACACATTAAATCTCGTAATATTCTCTTCATTCAATGTAAAATCATAATAATTCAAATCTTCCCGGAATGTCCAGCCCACACGTTTCCAGAACTGATTTCCAACTTCATTATCGGTAAATGCAATCAGACACACCTTGTTGATCTTTTCCTCCTGCAGAGCCTTCATAGCCGCTACCGCCATTGCTTTTCCGATTCCGTTTTTCCGGAAATCTTCTTTGACGCAGACATGGTAAAAACAGCCCCGCCGCCCATCATGACCGCACAAAATCGTTCCTACAATCTGACCGTCTGATTCCGCCACAATGCTTGTCGTAGGGTTTCGCCTGATAAAACGCTCGATTCCTTCTTTGGAATCATCAATACTTCGGATTCCAAAACCCTTGATCCCCATCCACAAACGATAAATTTCCGGGTAATCTTCTATTTTCATTTCACGAATTGTGTAACTTAAACTGCTCATATGTGAAAACCATCCTCTATGGAAACATGGGAACCAGCTCCAGTCCTTCCGACTCACGTTCCCCAAACAAAAGATTCATATTCTGAACCGCCTGTCCGGCTGCGCCCTTTACCAGATTATCCAACGCACCCATCAGAATAATACGTCCTGTCCGCTCGTCAATTTTAAAATTAACGTCGGTATAATTACTGCCCTCTACCCATTTCGTCTCCGGACATACATCCTTTTCCAAAACCCGGACAAATTTCTCTTTTCCGTAATAGTTATCATACACTGCTTTGACCTCTTCATAAGAAGGATACGCAAAGCTACCGTCCTTTTTTTCGATCTTCTTAAGAGACGCATATTCTGTCACCAGAATTCCCCGGTTCATGGGAACCAGATGCGGCGTAAAATTCACCTTAATTTCCCTGCCCGCCGCATATCCTAACTGTTCTTCGATTTCCGGCGTATGTCTGTGGGAAGCAACGCCGTATGCTTTGATATTTTCATTGACCTCACAAAACAGATTCGGCACCTTTGCACCTCTTCCTGCTCCTGAAGTTCCTGATTTTGCATCAATAATCAGTGTATCCGGATCAATCAGCCCTTCTTTTACCAAAGGATATGCCGTTAAAATGGAGCATGTCGTATAGCATCCGGGATTGGCCACCAGCCTCGCCTTTTTCACTTTATCACGATTGATTTCGCAAAGCCCATAAACGGCTTCGTCAATAAACTGTGGAGATTTGTGCTCTATTCCATACCACTTTTCATAAACAGACACATCCTTAATCCTGTAATCTGCACTCAAATCAATCATCTTTACACGACCTAAGATTTCCTCTGTCAAAATAGACGCCAGATACCCCTGGGGCGTAGCCGTAAAAATAACATCCACCTGCTTTGACAGCTCTTCCAGATGATCTGCAAGGCACGCATCCTCCACCAATTGAAACATATTCCGGTATACATCGGCATATTTCTGGTCAATATAGCTTTTGGAACCATACCATTTAATCTCCGCGTTTTTGTGTCCGAGAAGAATTCGAACCAGCTCTCCTCCTGCATAACCTGTTGCTCCAATAATTCCTGCTTTTATCATCTTATCACTCTGCTTTCTATATTTTATATTTCTTTCTTTTTCCTTCCACTACAACGGTTATTAAAACCAGCTCATCATCGCCTGTATTGATTCTACTATGCTCTGAACCCTTTTGACAAAATCAGGTGCTTTTTACGTATTAAACATCCTGGTAGATGCATCAAGCATTTCATATATGTAATCACCATCGCCCATTGTTGCAAAGAAAAGAACATCTTCTCTCTTAAAGTTATTTTTTTGGAATATTTCATCGGGA
>CANODN010000228.1 GCA_947564765.1 uncultured Roseburia sp.
CGTTATCTTTGGGAGGGGGGTCGCGATATGACAGAAGCTGGTTATGAAAACGGTTCATTTACAGCATCTGTAAAAACAGAGAATGGGAACTATAATTATCAGATTGTTTATGAACCGGATTTTATGACAGGGATTGATTTTCGCATCCGGAAAGAAAGAGATGATTTCTGGGGAGGCGTCTATTGCGACGAAGGCGCGTATCTGATGGATGAGGAAAATTCTTCTTATGAAAAAAAGAAATGGAGCGAAGCTGCAATCAAAAAACAGATTTGGATTTCCTATGAGGATGCAGAAAAAGCAGCAAAAGAAAAAGCAGAAAAACTGAACATGGATCTTGTGCTTTACGGCTGGGATTATAAACTCTGGTACCGTAATGGGGATGCCGTGATCAATGAAAATAATATTTTAGACGGCGGATATGTCTTTTATTTTACCAGAGAAGTGAATGGCATTCCCATTACTTATACCGATACGCTCGGCGGGGCTACGGAAGATGACATAGAAACAGGCACGACGGTTCCCTGGAAATACGAATGGTGTAATCTTACCGTGGGAGGGGACGGAACGATTTGGGAGGCAGAGGTTTCCAATCCATATGCAATCGGAGATGTGCAGACCGAACAGGTAAAGCTTATGGACTTTGACAGCATCATCCATATTTATGAGCAGATGATGGAGATTTCCAATGCAAATCTTGCGGAATGGGAAAAGCTTAGGACGTATCATATCCGGAAAATTACATTTGGCTATACCAGAATTTATAATCCCGAGGCAGACAGCACATCCGGTATTCTTGTGCCGGTGTGGGATTTTTTCGGAGAATTTGATTCGGAGACAGATGAGGAAACAGAAAAAAGATCAGGGGAACACTCTGTCAGGAGTTTGATGACAATCAATGCCATAGACGGAAGTCTGATTGACCGGGAATTGGGGTATTAAAGATGAAAGCGGTTTTTGCTGTTCTTCGGTGGAATTTTTTGGGATTTTTCAAAAACCCCAGAATCATCATTACCTTTTTGTTTTCCTTTATTCTCTGCTTTTTCCTAAGCGACCGGGCGATGCTGGTGGCGGATTATTACGATTCCCCGATGCAGGCGTTTGAGCCGTTTATCTGGACCTTCGGGGACGCAGCGTCAATTCTTTTGTGCGCGCTGCTTTTGATACTTTTGTTTATTGATCTGCCGAAGTTAAGTCCTTTTACCCCCTATATGCTGCTGCGGATGAAAAAAAGACAATGGCTTTTGGCACAGTTTTTTTACATCTTTTTTGTTACGGTATTTTATATGCTGTACGTTTTTGTCGTCACGGGACTGCTTTGTATGAGAAAAACCTATATCGGAAATATCTGGAGCAAAACGGCGGCGCTGCTTGCTTATTCGGATATGGGAAAAGAGCTTTCGGTGCCGTCTACGGTAAAGGTTATGGAAAGCACAAGTCCTGTGGAATGCAGTGTGCAGATTATGCTGCTGCTGGTCTGCTATGCTCTTACGTTAAGCTTTTTGATGCTGTTTTTTCAAATGAAAATCGGGAAAAAAGCAGCGATTGCAGCCGGACTTTCTTACAGTCTGTTTGGATTTCTGCTGGACCCGGAGGTGCTGGCGGACTTACTGCACAAGGAGGAGTATCAGATGTTTCTAATGCGCAGGATTACAGGGTGGATCAGTCCGTTAAATCATGCGACTTATGGAATGCATGATTTCGGCTACGACGTACTGCCTTCCATTGGGCAGTCCTGCCTGATTTTTCTGGGAATCCTTCTTGTTTTGGCAGGGCTTTCTTTTTGGACGTTGAAAAAATACAATTTCAGTTCTTTTACGGGAGAATAAGCTATGGGAGAAATCGGAAAAGAAAAAAATCTGTGGCTTTTATCCGCATTTTGTTTGGCGGCAATGATCATTGCTCTTCCTTTTTCTAAAATAAAGCCGCCTCTTGGGGCTGGAACCTTTTTGCAGTATTACCAAACAGCGCTTTCGTCTCAGGGAATACTGTTTCTCATTCCGATTGTATCGGTGCTTCCTGCAGGAGCGGTTTATGTAAAGGAATCTTCCAATGGTTTTTTGAAACTTTATATTACAAGAATCAGCCGGATGGATTATATCAAAAGAAAAGTCTTTCTGACTTATGCAGGAGGTTTCCTTCCATTTTTTACGGCGGGAGCAGCGGCGTTTCTGTTTTGCTTTTTTGCGTTCTATCCCCTGGAGCTGAAGGGTGTGATAGAAAAAGAAGGCGTTTGGGAAGTTCTCTTTCTGCTGTTTCGTATTTGTTTTACAGGAGGGATTATGGCGGAAATTTCCGGAATTTTTGCAGCGGCTTTTCGGAATTATTATATGGCGTATGGACTGCCCTTCGTCTGCTATTATCTTTTGATTATTTTAAAAGACCGCTACCTGCCGGATTTGTATGCCATGTATCCGGGGGAATGGGTTGTACCAAAGCAGGACTGGGGAACGGACGGAATGGGAATCTGGGTGTTTTTTCTGGTATTTTCTGCGGCGGTGTGCCTGTTGCATGGGCTGCTGCTGCATCACAGGTTAAAGGAGATATAGAAAGAAATGGATTATGTGGAAATTTGCCATGTGACAAAAAAATTCGGCGAAGATACCGTACTTTGCGATATTCATATTACTATGGAAAAGGGAAAAGTTTACGGGATTTCCGGTAACAACGGCTCCGGAAAAACCGTTCTGATGAAATGCATCTGCGGATTTCTTCCGGTAACCACAGGAAACATCCGTGTGGGAGGAAAGGCAATCGGAAGGGAAATCGACTTTCCGGAGAGCATTGGCGTGATTATTGAAACGCCGGGATTTCTGACAAATCTTACCGGAATGCGGAATCTGGAGATTTTAGCAGGTCTTCGGGACAATATTTCAAAGGATGAAATCCGCTCTGTCATAAGAAAAGCGGGTTTAGATCCGGATTTAAAAAAATCCGTTGCAAAATATTCCCTGGGTATGCGCCAGCGTCTTGGCATTGCCCAGGCGATTATGGAAGATCCGGAGTTTCTGATTTTGGATGAACCCTTTAACGGATTGGATAAACATGGCGTAGCGGATATCCGGGATTTGATTCTGGGATTGAAAAAACAGGGGAAGACAATTCTTCTGGCCAGCCATAACAGTGAGGATATCCGAATTTTGTGCGACAAGGTTTTTGAAATGGACGGAGGGAGGATCAAAGAGCTATGAGGCAAAAAAGAAAATGGCTGTTGTTTGTTCTGGCGGTCTTTTGTATTGCTTTTTTTCTTTTTGTATCGGTTCCGGTACGGGCAGAGGGCGTGGTGAGAATTGACGCTAATAAAAAATACAAAGGAATGAACGCTTCTTTTGCCAAAGGGTATGTGCCTTCTATCAAGAAAAATACCATGCAGCTTGTCGTACCCTTCCGGGCGGATGCGGCAGTGGAACAGGAAGGCTTACTGATTGGCGTGACCTTTGAGCAGGCAGAAAACAGTCCTTTTTTATATAAAAATTATCAGAAACAGGTGAATCCCTCCAAAAACGGCGTCTATATTTATAAGTGCAAAATTAAGCTGCGGCAGGACCGGATCAACGGGCAGTACCCACTGCATTTGTTTGTGCTGGCAAAAACGGCGGAAGAGACGGTACGGGAGGAATTTACTATTTATGTGGAAATTTCGGATGGAAGAGCAGCG
>CANODN010000229.1 GCA_947564765.1 uncultured Roseburia sp.
TTCAATATAATCCAAATACTCACGGGCTGTTGTATTTCAAAAGATATCCTACTCTGGGATGCATCTGTTATTTTTCCAGTGCAAACAATTGACTTTACAGGAATCCCTGTTATATACTATGACCGACAGCGAAAAATGGAAAATGTAAATTTACAGGAGGGCAATCAGACATGCAAGAATTAAAACCGGTAAAAGAAGGCAAGGTACGTGAGGTATACGATACAGGCGATGCAATGATCATCGTAGCAACAGACAGAATATCCGCATTTGACCATATTTTAAAAAATGAAATTACCAAAAAGGGCGCGATTTTGACAAAAATGTCAAAATTCTGGTTTGATTTTACAAAAGACATTGTACCCAATCATATGCTTTCCATAGAGGTAGGGGATATGCCGGAATTTTTCCGACAGGAGAAATTTGACGGAAACAGCATGAAATGTAAGAAATTAAATATGCTGCCCATTGAGTGCATTGTAAGAGGGTACATTACCGGCACGGGCTGGGAAAGCTACCAGAAGAACGGCACGGTCTGTGGCATTCGTCTTCCGGAGGGATTAAAAGAATCGGACAAGCTGCCGGAACCGATTTATACGCCGACCACCAAAGCGGAGCTTGGCCTGCATGACGAGCATATTACCTTTGAGGAAAGCGTGGATATTTTAGAAAAACTTTATCCCGGCAAAGGAGCAGAGTATGCAGAAAAAATCAAAGACTGCACGATAGCGTTATATAAAAAGTGTGCGGAATATGCCCTTGGCAAAGGAATTATCATTGCAGATACAAAATTTGAATTCGGCCTGGATGAAGAGGGAAATGTAATTTTAGGAGATGAGATGCTCACGCCGGACAGCTCCCGTTTCTGGCCGTATGAAGGCTATGCATCCGGAAAATCCCAGCCGTCTTTCGACAAACAGTTTGTCAGAGACTGGTTAAAAGCCAATCCGGACAGCGATTATCTCCTTCCGGAAGAAGTTGTGAAAAAGACCGTAGAAAAATACGAAGAAGCGTATGAACTGCTGACGGGAGAAAAGTTTGCATAATCGGATTGGTGGAAGATAGATGAACAATAAAAAATCGGAGCATAAAACGTGTTCGGACAGGCTGCATGAAGAATGCGGCGTATTTGGAATGTATGATTTAAACGGAGAAGATGTAGCCTCTTCCATATATTATGGTTTGTTTGCACTGCAACACAGAGGGCAGGAGAGCTGCGGCATTGCCGTCAGTGATACAAAGGGACCAAAGAGGAAAGTTATTACCCACAAAGACATGGGGCTGGTACATGAGGTTTTTACGGAAGAGACGTTAGAGCAGATGAAGGGCGATATCGGCGTGGGACATGTCCGGTATTCCACGGCGGGAGCATCCACAAGAGAAAATGCCCAGCCTCTGGTTTTAAACTATGTAAAAGGAACTCTGGGACTGGTGCACAACGGAAATCTCATCAATGCCAATGAACTGCGGCACGATCTGGAATATACAGGAGCTATTTTTCAGACGACCATCGATTCGGAAGTGATCGCATATCACATTGCCAGAGAACGTTTGAATACCGATCGGGTAGAAGCCGCCGTTGTTCGTGCCTGCCGGAAATTGCAGGGGGCTTATTCTCTGGTGGTTATGAGTCCGAGAAAACTGATCGGAGCCAGAGATCCCTTCGGATTTAAGCCTCTGTGTATCGGAAAGCGAGACAACGCCTATATCCTTACATCAGAGACCTGTGCTCTGGAAACGATTGATGCGGAGTTTGTCAGAGATGTGCTTCCCGGCGAGGTAGTCACCATAACAAAAGACGGGACCATTCATTCGGATACCTCTCTTTGTATTCCAAAGGAACAAGAGGCCAGATGTATTTTTGAATACATCTATTTTGCAAGGCCGGACAGCCATATCGACGGAATTTCCGTGTATGCCTCCAGAATCCGGGCCGGACAGTTTCTGGCTATGGATTCTTATGTGGATGCCGATCTTGTGGTCGGCGTACCGGAATCCGGCAACGCGGCCGCCCTCGGCTATGCCATGCAGTCCGGTATTCCCTATGGCAATGCATTTGTAAAAAACGGTTATGTGGGCAGAACGTTTATCAAGCCAAAGCAAAGCAGCAGGGAATCTGCAGTCCGGGTAAAATTAAATGTATTAAAAGAGGCGGTAAATGGAAAACGTATTATTATGATCGACGATTCCATAGTAAGAGGAACCACTTCAGACCGCATTGTAAAAATGCTGCGGGATGCCGGAGCGACAGAAGTACATGTGCGCGTCAGCTCGCCGCCCTTTTTGTGGCCCTGCTATTTCGGCACGGATATTCCCGAAAGAGAGCAGCTGATTGCTTATAATCGCAGCATTGACGAGATATGTAAAATAATCGGAGCAGACAGTCTTGGGTATCTTGGGATAGACCGCTTAGACGGACTGGTGAAGGGACGTAAGATCTGCAGAGGCTGTTTTAACGGCATATACCCGATAGAACCCCCTGACGGAGATATCCGGGGCGAATACGAACAGTAAGAAAATGATTCAGGAGCAGGGAATAGGGAGCTAAAGAGGGATTGTCCGCTTTGCTTTGAATTTTTATATACTATGAAGATATGAAACAGTTACATGGAAGGAGAAAACATGAGTACAGACAGATATATGAGCCCGTTGTCAGAAAGATATGCCAGCAAAGAGATGCAGTATATTTTTTCACCGGAGATGAAATTTAAAACATGGAGAAGACTTTGGATTGCCTTGGCGAAAACAGAGCAGGAGCTGGGGCTTCCGATTACGGATGAGCAGATTGCAGAATTGGAGGCCAATAAAGACGATATCAATTTTGAAACAGCAAAAGAACGGGAGAAATTAGTCCGCCACGATGTCATGTCCCATGTATATGCATACGGCGTACAGTGCCCGAAAGCGAAGGGGATTATTCACTTGGGCGCAACCTCCTGTTATGTGGGAGACAATACGGATATCATTGTTATGGCAGAAGCCTTAAAGCTGGTAAAGACCAAGCTGGTAAACGTTATGGCAGAGCTGGCAAAGTTTGCAGATTCTTATAAAGAGCTTCCGACACTGGCCTTTACTCATTTTCAGCCGGCACAGCCTACGACCGTCGGAAAAAGGGCGACATTATGGCTTCAGGAATTTATGATGGATCTGGAGGATTTGGAATATGTTATGGGAAGCTTAAAGCTTCTGGGTTCTAAGGGAACTACAGGAACACAGGCAAGCTTCTTAGAGCTGTTTGACGGAGACAATGAAAAAGTAGACAGAATTGATCCGATGATTGCGGAAAAAATGGGATTTGACGCCTGCTACGCCGTGTCCGGACAGACCTATTCCAGAAAAGTGGATACCAGAGTGGCAAACGTTCTGGCAGGTATTGCAGCCAGTGCATATAAAATGTCAAATGATATCCGTCTCTTACAGCATTTAAAAGAAGTAGAAGAGCCCTTTGAAAAAAATCAGATCGGTTCTTCCGCTATGGCATATAAGAGAAATCCAATGCGAAGCGAGCGAATCGGTTCCTTATCCCGGTATGTCATGGTAGATGCTTTAAATCCTGCGATTACTTCCGCAACACAGTGGTTTGAACGGACATTAGACGATTCTGCTAATAAACGACTGAGTATGCCGGAAGCATTTCTTGCAAC
>CANODN010000230.1 GCA_947564765.1 uncultured Roseburia sp.
CTGTTTTACGTCATACTGATACCAGCCGGATGTTCCGGTACTGTCCATACCATAAAAAATATAAAAATCGGATTGTCCGCCTTCGGTAACCTCTCCTTCTTCTGTTTCAATCTTTACGATCTCCGCATCTTCATCTCCGGCATATTGGTAGGCCATGATGCCTGTGACATCGCCAATGGTCAGCGTTGTCTCTTCATAGTGATCCGGCGGAATTACAGCATTGGGAACTACCATTAAAATAATAAAATGTTCTCCGCTGCTCAAACGCACATAGGGATAAAATTTATCCCGGTCTGCGTCATAGACAAAAAACCTGCCCTCACCTGCATCATTGACCATGTAATACATGCCCAGATGTCCGTCCTCAAATACAATTCCTCCATATGGCACGCCTTTATATTCAAAAGGCGCCCGTTTAAACCCTTCCGGTATGTCTTCATCCGAAAAGTCTTCTGATATTTTATATGCGGTTCCGTCGATTGTAATACTTTCTCCGCTTACATGCTGCGTATCCGAATCTCCCGCCGGCTGATCTGCCGCAGGTTCAGAGGCTCCTGCTCCGTCCCCGGATGCCGTCTTTCCTTTTGTCACGGTAATCTTATAGGACGCCGTCGTACCGTTTTCTGCCTTCACCACAACCGTTATGACATTGGTGCCTTCTTTTAAATCTTTATTGCCTGTAATGGATTCTACCTCGGCTTTGCTGTTTGAAGTTACCGGTGTAACGGTGATTTCACTGACATCACTGCCCACCTCTGCCGTATATTCCGTAACGCTGCCTTTAAACGCAGGAGACAGCGTCCCGTTGGAAAGGGACAGGGAAGAAAGGGAATTGTCACCGGATTTTGCTCCATCGGTATCTGCCGTATCCCCGGCAGATCCGGATACTGTGATATGCGCTCCTGCTGCCGTCAGTGTATTTGCTTCCGCTTTTACATAAGCGTCTCCGGAACCGACGGCTTTGAATTTAATGTCAACACTGGACCCGCTCGCTTTGACGGTTCCTCCGCCGCCGGATGCGTTTGAAGCAGAGCTGCTGACATATTCCAGCTTTGACGTATCATACGTAACGTTCATGTCTGCAGTCACGGCTGCATTATCCGAGCCGGCCGCATATACCGTTACAGTTACGGTATCTCCGGACTTCACCGTACCGGACGACACTGCAATCGTCAGCATTCCTGCAGCGCGTAATGTCACTGCTGTTCCAAAGAGAAGCATACAGCTTATGCAAAATGCCGCTGCCAGTTTTATCTTTAATTTGTTCTGCATATTTTCCTCCAATCTGCGCCATGCCTGCGCATATATAGAAATATCCTAACCTGCTTTCAAAATCCTTATACTACCTAACATTATAGAAAATGAAAGAAATCACGTCAACCTGATTTTCCGGTTACAATGTCTAAAAACTTTCCCACTTCTCTCCATGCCAGCTGCGATTCCGGCATAAGCTGCATCGCCATTTGAAACACATGAAACATACCTTCGTATATATGGAAACGCACTTTTACGCCCTGTTCTTTCGCTTTTTTGGCTGCCAGTTCAGAGTCGCTTAATAGCATTTCATAGGAGCCTGCCTGTATAAGCATAGGCGGAAATCCGCTGAAATCACCGAAAACCGGTGAAATATATGGATTCCTCGGGTCCTCCAGTCCAAGATATTCCCGATTGTAAATCAGGCTGTCCCTGGTATTGCCAAACAAAGGATCTTTTTCATAATTCGTCTGATACGATTCTCCGGAAGCCGTCATGTCAGTCCAGGGCGACATTGCAACGAGTCCGCAGGGCAGGCTTCTTTCCTGATCTCTCAAATACATCACAAGGGCTATTGCAAGCCCTCCGCCCGCAGAATCTCCTGCCACAATAATCTTATCTTCCTGATATCCTTTCTCTAAAAGCCATTCCCAGGCGCTTACGGCATCCAGAAGCGCCGCCGGATAGGGGTCCTCCGGTGCGACTCTGTAATCTATGGTAAGCACCGGCATCCCATGCCCAAGCTCACTGTAGAGAACTGCAAAATTACGGTATGCATTGTGCAGAGTTCCCACATAACCGCCTCCATGAAGCTGCAAAAGTACATACTCCGAATCTATCTGATCCGGCTCCAACCATTCCATTGGAAAGTTTTCCATTTGTATTTCTGTCAGCAAAAAACCTTCCGGAACGTTCCATGCAGGCTCTGTCAGCTTTTTGCGCAGTTCTCCGTTTTTGATTTTTTTCCCGATCAGATGATCGGACGTAAACCGTGCAATCAGCTCCCGGATCAGCGTTCCCTGTGCACTTGCATCTGTTCTTTTCTCTTTATGGTTCATCATTTCCGTTACCTTACATGAAATCTTCTTCCCAATTCACTTCGTGCCCTTCTGTCACCGATGATCAATGTTCCCAGAAATAAAAAAACGGAAACGGCAAAAGCAAGGCCACTGATGAAAGTCTCTGTTACAATATCAAACCACATCAAAAGCAGCGGTATGGCGCTTAAAAAAATCGTGAATATTTCCAGCATAATATAACTCTGCCAGTTACGGCGGTTAAGAAACATCACAAACAGGATAAATGCATCAATAAACAGCAATCCTCCGGGTAAAACGAAATTGACAGACCAGCCATGGTACCCGATGACATAATCGATCAGTATCACGTATAAAACGCCGAAAATCGTCAGCGCCAGAAATTTGCTGCGGTAACCTGCATTATCATTTAATACGGCAAATTTTGCCATAAAATAAATATACGCAAAGCCTGCGCCGCTAATGATACTCCAACGGATTTCCGGAGCGTAGTTCCAGTTGATATAGATAAGAAGCGCTTCCAACAGGATTGCCGTAAACAAAAAGATCCGGACAGCAAGATTTAATTTCCTCACACGCAGCCGGATATCCGGATAGCTGTTCTCTGCTGTGTCGTCTTCTTCGATCACGCATTTACAAAGAGGACACATTTGTGTGTGATCTAATATTTCCACGTTACATTGTCTGCATCTGCTCATATTATTTTCTCCGTTTTGCAAAGGATATCTTATATATCTTATCCTAGAAAGGGGTATAATTCAACTTAAAAAGTCAAATAACATTAACTATTCGCTATATATGTATAAATCACATTGGAAACATGGTTCAACACATCGCCCCATTCCAAATCACCCGCAAAATAATTTTTTCTCCTAAACCGCTCCCACATTTGAACCATTCCCACATCTTTCCCTATTATTGCAAGAATTTCCAACATTTCCTCTTTTGAAAATACAGTTTCTCTTTTCTTACAAGTCGCCTGAAATGCTTTCAAAAGAATGTCTTTGTTCACCTCAACTACACATATTTTCATAATTTCATATACATCATAAAAATCTCTTAGTCTAGTATTTGCAATTCCTCTTGCCAAAATCGTCTGTATTTTCTCTGCAAGCAATGTCTCTACATTATATGCAAAAAGAGGAATTGTCCTGTCTTCAAACATTAGCTTATATTCATACTCCACCGCAGATGGCGTAATCACATCATCTGTTGAAATATCAATTTTGATAACCTGCTTCATTCGCTCCAGTGTGGCTTCCAGCGTTATTCTAATGCCGGGATATTCGAAATCTGTTTCAACGCGGCATCCGCAGTATCCTCCAGAGATTTCTCC
>CANODN010000231.1 GCA_947564765.1 uncultured Roseburia sp.
GTCAAGGTTAAGTTACTTTCCTGCTGTTTAACTGAAAGCGCGTTGCTTATTGTGGCTCTTCTTCTGTCTCCAGTTACTCTGGTCGTAATTACTGTAGATTTTTCCGTCTGTCGCCGGATTGTAAACGTCATAGTCAATGCCGTTTACAATACCCTGCATATCGAAATGTCTTGCGGAAAGCAGACCTTCCAGTCCTTCGCCGTATTCTCCTGTCTGGATCTCATTTGCATAAGAATCGCTGACTGTTGTAATATAGTCGGCATAAACCAGTCCGCCTTTTAACATATTGGCGTCTTTTTTGTATTCCAGCTTATCCGGTGCAAACAGACCGTTGGCAAATCCGGTCAGTCCCCGCATCGTCTGAATATCCCAAACGCCCTGGAATTTCAGATTGTGAATGGTCATAATCGTCTTGATTCCCCAGAAAAATCCGTCTGCGCTGAATTCGTTTTTCAGATATACCGGGATAAAACCGGTCTCCCAGTCATGACAGTGAATCAGGTCCGGCCGGAAATTAATCTGCGGCAGCATGGATAAAACGGCTTTGTCGAAGAAACAGAACTTCTCAATATCATAGCGGATGTTTCCGTAAGGCTGGAAACAGTTGAAATACTCTTCATTGTCAATGAAGTAGTATGTAATTCCGTCTAATTCGTATTTTAATACGCCTACATATTTGTTCTGAATATAGCTTCCTGCACTCATATAAAAATGGGTAACATATTCAAATTTGCTCCTGAAATGCTCCGGTATGCAGCTGTAATTCGGCAATACAACTCTGACATCCCACTCATCCTTTGAAAATTCCTTTGGTAACGCGCCGCATACATCTGCAAGTCCGCCCGTTTTGATAAACGGAACACATTCCGATGCTGCAAAAAGTATTTTTTTCATGTAAAAATCCCTCCTTTTTATATGGCTGCTAATGCCTGTTCTAAGTCAGCAATAATATCGTCTGCATTTTCAATGCCTACGGAAAAACGAATCAAATCCGGCGCTACGCCTGCTTCAATGAGCTGCTCATCCGTCATCTGCCGGTGTGTATGGCTTGCCGGATGCAGTACACAGGTTCTTGCATCTGCAACATGTGTTACAATCGCAGCCAGCTTTAACTGATCCATAAACTGAATGGATACGTCTCTTCCGCCTTTTAATCCAAAAGAGATGACACCGCAGGTTCCGTTCGGCATATATTTCTCAGCCAGTGTATGATATTTATTGCTTTTCAGGCCTGCATAATTTACCCAGGCAACCTTTTCGTGCTTTTCTAAATATTCAGAAACCTTTAAGGCATTTTCACAATGTCTCGGCATACGCAGATGCAGCGTCTCCAGTCCTACATTCAATAAAAACGCATTCTGAGGAGACTGGATCGAGCCGAGATCCCGCATCAGCTGTGCGGTTGCTTTCTGAATAAAAGCCATTTTGCCGAATTTCTCGGCGTATATAAGTCCATGATAGGATTCATCCGGTGTTGTAAGTCCCGGAAACTTATCTTTGTGAGCCATCCAGTCAAAATTGCCGGAGTCAATGATCGCTCCCCCTACACTCATTGCATGGCCATCCATATACTTGGTTGTGGAATGTGTTACAATATCCGCACCCCATTCAAAGGGCCTGCAATTGATCGGCGTGGCAAAGGTGTTGTCTATAATCAGCGGAACGCCGTGCTTATGCGCAATGTCTGCAAACCGTTCAATATCCAAAACCACCAGAGAAGGATTGGAAATCGTCTCTGCAAATACGGCTTTGGTATTTGGTTGAAATGCAGCTTCAATTTCTTCACTGGAAGCATCCGGATCAATAAAGGTACAGGAAATCCCCTGTTTTTTCATGGTAGTGCCAAAAAGATTAAAGGTACCGCCATAAATGGAATTCGAACAGATAAAATGGTCTCCCGCTTCGCAGATGTTAAATATAGCATAATAATTTGCCGCCTGTCCGGAGGAAGTCAGCATTCCTGCAATTCCGCCTTCCAGTTCTGTGATCTTGGAAGCCACTGCATCATTGGTAGGGTTCTGCAGTCTT
Source organism: uncultured Roseburia sp. (assembly GCA_947564765.1). Lineage (GTDB taxonomy): Bacteria > Bacillota > Clostridia > Lachnospirales > Lachnospiraceae > Roseburia_B. Next base: position 2,029 of record CANODN010000231.1, read on the forward strand.
GTATAAAAATAACCGGCATCTTCCAAATCAAAAAGCCTTCCCATTTGATCACTGTTCTCGTATTTAAAAGTTGTACTCTGGTAAATCGGCAATACCCTTGGTTCACCTTTCCCTGGTTTCCAGCCTGATTGGATACATATTGTCTCCGGCCTGTAATCTGCGCTCATATCATTCTCCTGTTATTTTCTGTAATTTCATGGAATCACATTCTTTTACGGCCACACGGTAACGGTATGGCTTATTGTGATCGGTAACATTATTCGTCCCAGTTATGGAACACTTCCTGTACATCGTCATCTTCGTCCAAAAGATCTAAGATTTTCTGGATATTATTCAAATCCGACTCCTCGGATAAGGTAACATATGTCTGGGGAAGCATGGTGACTTCTGCATTTGCCATTGAAATGCTCTCCTGCTCTAAGGCTTCTCTGACTGCTGAAAAAGCATCCGGAGTCGTAAGGATCTCATAGCTGTCTTCTTCTTCTACAAAATCATCTGCCCCCGCATCCAGTGCAAGCATCATCAGATCGTCTGCTTCCATTTCGCAGTCTTCCTTTGCAACGATGATCTGTCCCTTTTCATCGAACATATAGGAAACGCAGCCCTGGGTACCGATACTGCCGTATCCCTTGGTAAAGGCGTTTCGTACATTTGCAGCCGTACGGTTCTTATTGTCTGTAAGCGCCTTTACAATGATCGCTGTTCCGGAAGGTCCGTATCCTTCATATGTAACCTGTTCGTAATTGACATTGGTCGTATCGCCTGCTGCTTTCTTGATTCCGCGTTCAATGGTATCGTTTGGCATATTATTGGATTTGGCTTTTGCAATTACGTCACGAAGCTTGCTGTTGTTAGCAGGGTCCGGACCGCCTTCTTTTACGGCAATTGCAATTTCTCTTCCGATAATTGTAAATATTTTTCCTTTTGCCGCATCGTTTTTCTCTTTCTTGTGTTTGATGTTGGCAAATTTAGAATGTCCTGACATAATTATTCTTCCCTTCTTTTATTTATTCTATCATTCTTTCCGGCTCCTGACAAGAACTATCCTCTTCTCTTGTAACCAGAACTTTCTGAATGATTTTATTTTCTACTGCAAGTATTTTAAAACAATATCCACAGAATCTGACTTCAATCCTGTCATCTTCCTCCGGTATTTTATCTATTTTGGAAATCAGAAATCCGTTTAAGGTTTCATAATCATCCTCTTCCGCCAGATCGGATAAACCAAGGGCTTTGGCAACATCTTCAAAATCCGCCATTCCGTTCATGAGAAAGCTGCCGTTTGTCTGCTTTGTAATCATTTCTTCGTAGTCATCATGTTCGTCTAAAATGTTGCCTACGATTTCTTCTATAATATCTTCCATTGCAACAATGCCTGCTGTCTGGCCGTATTCATCTACCACAATGACCATATGGCTTTTTCTTGCCTGCATTTCTTTGAATAAGGTATTAATATTTCTGGTTTCCGGAATAAAATCCACCTTCCGCACCAGATTGGGAATATCCTGAATGGAGCGTTCATAGTAATTTTGCTCGGTACAGATCTGCAGAGCTTCTTTGATATGTAAAACGCCGATGATATTGTCAATGTCAT
>CANODN010000232.1 GCA_947564765.1 uncultured Roseburia sp.
GCACCAAACATGACAAAGCAATTGACACGAGGAAAAACATGGCTTGCCGAACTGGAAGCGAAAGAACGGGAAAAAACCGGTATTAAAAACCTGAAAATCAAATACAACAAAGTATTCGGTTATTACCTGGAAGTGACCAATTCCTACAAGCATCTGGTTCCGGATTATTTTACCAGACGACAGACCATGTCAAATGCGGAACGATATGTTACACCGGAATTGAAGGAACTGGAAAATGTCATTCTGGGTGCAGAAGATAAACTGATTGCTTTGGAATATGATCTGTTCCGTGATATCCGGGATGCTGTGGCAGGAGAAGTTTCCCGTATCCAGAAAACGGCAAAAGCAGTGGCCGGATTAGATGTTTTGGCGTCTTTTGCCCATGTGGCACAGCAAAATCATTACTGCCGGCCGAAATTAAACGAAAAGGGTGTCATTGACATCAAAGGCGGCCGTCATCCGGTGGTAGAGAAAATGATACAAAATGAAATGTTTATCAATAATGATACCTATCTGGATAACAATAAAAGAAGGATCTCCATTATCACCGGCCCGAATATGGCAGGAAAATCCACCTATATGCGTCAGAGTGCACTGATCGTTTTAATGGCCCAGATCGGCAGTTTTGTTCCTGCAGATTCTGCCAATATCGGAATCGTAGACAGAATTTTTACAAGAGTAGGAGCATCGGATGATCTGGCCAGCGGACAGAGTACCTTTATGGTAGAGATGACAGAGGTTGCCAATATTTTAAGAAATGCCACCTCAAAATCTCTGCTTGTATTGGATGAGATCGGCCGGGGAACAAGTACCTTTGACGGACTGAGCATTGCCTGGGCTGTTGTGGAGCATATCAGCAATCCAAAGCTGCTGGGAGCCAAAACGCTGTTTGCAACTCATTATCATGAGCTGACCGAGCTGGAAGGGAAATTAAACAACGTCAACAATTACTGCATTGCGGTAAAAGAACGGGGCGATGATATTGTATTTCTGCGGAAAATCGTTCCCGGCGGAGCCGATAAAAGCTATGGCATTCAGGTTGCAAAGCTGGCAGGCCTGCCGGATTCGGTCCTGGAGCGGGCTAAAGTTATTGTGGAAGAATTAAGCGCCAACGATATCTCCGACATTGCCAAAAACATTTCCGTAGATGCTGCTTCCAAAAAGAAAAAAGCATCTTTGGATGAAGTGGATCTGGCTCAGATGTCTTTGTTTGATACCGTTAAGGATGATGATATTATTGCAGAATTAAGAGATGTGGATATCAGCCATTTGACGCCGATGGAGGCTATGAATAAGCTTTATGAACTGCAGAATAAGATAAAGAACCGCTGGTAACATGCACAGCAACGGAGGTCAGATATGGCAGAAATCATATTATTAAATCAGGAGACGATTGATAAAATCGCAGCGGGAGAGGTTATTGAGCGGCCTTCTTCTGTCGTAAAGGAATTGGTTGAAAATTCTATGGATGCCGGTGCGACAGCGATTACGATAGAAATTAAAGATGGCGGCAGCTCTCTGATCCGGATTACAGACAATGGACTCGGCATCGAAAAGGATCAGGTTCCCATGGCTTTTTTGCGCCATTCCACCAGCAAGATCAAATCAGTAGAAGATCTGCTCACCGTGTCATCCCTGGGATTTCGCGGAGAGGCGCTTTCCAGTATTGCCGCCGTTGCCAGAGTAGAGCTGATCACCAAAACCGTTCCGCAGCTGACCGGAATCCGTTATGTCATAGAAGGCTCTGTGGAAAAAGAAAAAGAAGAGATCGGCGCGCCGGACGGAACGACATTTCTGGTGCGGGATTTATTTTATAATACACCGGCCCGAAGAAAATTTTTGAAAACGGCACAGACGGAGGCAGGATATATCAATACCTTAGTGGAACGGCTTGCCTTGTCCAGACCGGATATTTCCTTTAAACTGATTGTCAATAACCAGATCAGGCTCCATACCTCCGGCAACTCCAATGCAAAAGATGTCATTTACCAGATCTATGGCAGAGATATTACGTCTTCTCTGATCGAGATCCGGGATAAAAACGAATTGTTTGAGGTAACCGGTTTTATGGGAAAACCGGAGGTTTCCAGAGGCAACCGGAATTTTGAGCATTATTTTATCAACAGACGCTGCATCAAAAGCTCGCTGATCGCAAAAGGCTTAGAGGATGGTTATAAAAATTTTCTGATGCAGCATCAATATCCCTTTTGTGTTTTGTATTTTACCTTTGACGGACAGCTTTTGGATGTTAATGTGCATCCCACCAAAATGGAGCTGCGCTTTAGCAGAAATGAAGAAATTTATCAGAAATTATTATCCTGTATCCGGGAAAATTTAATCCACAGAGATCATATTAAATCTGTGTCCATAGGAGAAAGTACAGAAAAGAAAAAGGAAAATACTTATAAAAAACAGGCATTTCCGGAGCCCTTTGAAAAAAAGCGGATGGAGCAATTAGCTGCAGCTGTACGGAAGGATTCTCCCTATGAACCAAAATATACAAAGGAGCAGACTGCAGGAAAAATTACAGAACACCATGCAGCTGCTGTGCCGGTACCGAGGGAAGAAACACAAAAACCATCTGCAGCTATAACGCAGCCAAAAGAACCGCCAAAACAGGCCGCAGAACTGTCTCAGTCAAAGGACCCGCAACAGCAGGCAGAATATATACAGGAAGAAATTCAGTACGAGGGTAAATTTTTATCCGAACAGGCCAGGAAGCAGCATAAAATCATCGGTCAGGTATTTGATACCTACTGGCTTGTGGAGTATGACAGAACGCTTTTTATCATCGACCAGCATGCCGCCCATGAAAAAGTACTGTATGAACGAATCCTTTCTTCGCTGAAAAACAGATCTCATACGACGCAGATGATGTCGCCGCCTGAGATTTTAACGTTAAATCCTCAGGAAGAAGAGGCTCTTTTGGCTTATCAGGAGCAGCTAAAGGGCTTTGGCTTTGAAATAGAGCCGTTTGGCGGAAAGGAATATGCGATCTGCGGTGTCCCCGGGAATCTTTTTAACCTGAATCCGAAACAAATTCTTCTGGAAATTCTGGATTCCCACGAAGAAATCAAAAAAGCCGCCACACCGGAGCTGATATTGGAAAAAATTGCATCCATGTCCTGCAAAGCGGCCGTAAAAGGGAACCATACGTTAAAACGTCCGGAAGCAGAAGCGCTGATGACAGAGCTTTTGGAGCTGGAAAATCCCTATTTTTGTCCCCATGGCAGGCCCACGATCATCGCCATGACAAAACAGGAATTAGAGAAAAAATTTAAAAGGATTGTATAATTATGAAGCAACCGTTGATCATACTTGCCGGACCTACAGCCTCCGGCAAAACCAGCCTGTCCGTCAAACTGGCAGAAAAAATAAGAGGATCGGTCATTTCTGCAGATTCCATGCAGGTATACCGCTGCATGGATATCGGTTCGGCCAAAATTCGTCCGGAGGAAATGAACAACATTCCCCATTATCTGATTGACGAACTCATGCCGGAAGAGGAGTTTAACATCGTTCTCTTCCAAAAGCTTGCCCAAAAATATATGGCAGAAATTTATGCGGTAACGGCGATAATGAATTGAACTCGTTTTTGAATGGTGCACCAATA
>CANODN010000233.1 GCA_947564765.1 uncultured Roseburia sp.
GTTTAATGACATTTAAAGGCGGCGTTCATCCCTATGATGGCAAAGACTTATCCAAAGATAAGCCAATCCGTGAATTGTTACCCAAGGGAGATCTGGTATATCCGCTGTCACAGCATATCGGGGCGCCGGCGAATCCGATTGTGGCTGTGGGAGACACTGTCTTAAGAGGGCAGAAGATCGCAGAAGCGGGCGGATTTGTATCTGCACCGATTTATGCATCCGTATCGGGAACAGTAAAAGCGATTGAGCCGCGCCGTGTAACCGTAGGCGACATGGTACGATCTATTGTGATCGAAAGCGACGGTGAGATGAAGGAAACAGAGTACATACAGACGGAGGATCTCACATCGCTTTCCAATGAAGAAATTATCGGCAAGATCAAAGATGCCGGCATCGTGGGTATGGGAGGCGCAGGATTCCCGACTCATGTGAAATTATCACCAAAAGAGCCGGAGAAAATCGAGTATATCATTGCCAACTGTGCAGAGTGTGAGCCGTATCTGACTTCGGATTACCGCAGAATGATTGAACAGCCGGAGAAGCTGGTGGCAGGAATGCGGGTTGTTTTAAGGCTTTTCCCCAATGCGAAAGGCGTATTCGGCGTAGAGGATAACAAACCGGATTGTATCGCCAAATTAAAAGAGCTGATCCAGCAGGAAGACCGTATGGAAGTGGCGGAGCTTAAGACGAAATATCCCCAGGGCGGTGAGCGTCAGCTGATCTATGCAGTAACCAAACGGGCAATCAATTCCAAAATGCTGCCGGCAGATGCAGGCTGTATCGTGGACAATGTAGAGACGCTGGTTGCGATTTACAATGCCGTGATGCTGGGACAGCCTTTGATGAACCGTATTTTTACGGTAACGGGCAATGCCATTGCAGATCCCCAGAATTTTTATATCTGCATCGGAACGAATTACAGAGAGCTGTTAGACGCTGCAGGAGGATTTCAGACAGAATGCAAAAAAATGATTGCCGGAGGTCCTATGATGGGATTCGCCATGTTTGATCTGGATGTGCCGACGACAAAGACCACGTCTTCTCTCCTTTGCTTTACCAAAGACGAAGTGGCGGAATACGAGAGTACGGCATGTATTAACTGCGGACGTTGTGTAGAGGCGTGTCCGGAGCTTTTGGTTCCTTCCAGACTGGCAGATTACTGTGAGCATGGGCAGAGCGATGCCTTTGAAAAGTGGCATGGCTTAGAGTGTGTGGAGTGCGGCAGCTGCAGTTATGTCTGTCCGGCAAAACGGCCGTTGGCACAGTCTGTTAAGACGATGAAGAAACAGGTCTTAGCGGCGAAGAGAAAGAAATAAAATAGAAAGAGGTGGATTTTTGTGAGTGATTTATATAATGTATCATCATCACCCCATGTGCGTTCCAAAGATACCAGCAGCCGGATTATGTTATATGTAGTTCTTGCATTGCTGCCGACGACGTTGTTTGGTATTTATAATTTTGGATACCGGGCTGTGATTTTGATTGCTGTTACGATTGCAAGCTGTTTGGCTTCGGAATGGATATTTGAAAAGATTGTACATAAAAAAAGTACGATAGGTGATTTCAGTGCGGTAGTGACGGGACTTCTTCTGGCGCTGAATCTTCCGGCAACACTGCCCTGGTGGGAGGCTGCTCTCGGCGGCGTGTTTGCCATTGTCATTGTAAAGATGATGTTCGGGGGCTTAGGACAGAATTTTATGAACCCGGCTCTTGGAGCAAGATGTTTTCTTTTGATTGCGTTTGCAGCCGATATGACGAATTTTGTGATTGATGAATATACAGGACCGACTCCTCTGGCAGCGATGCGAAACGGAGAAGCGGTAAATACCATGAATATGTTAATCGGTAAGACAGCGGGTACCATTGGAGAGACTTCTGTCATTGCAATTTTAATCGGAGCCATTATTCTGATTTTGCTGGGCGTGATTGATTTAAGAATACCGGGAACCTATATCGTTACCTTTGTGATTTTTATTGCGATATTCGGCGGACATGGTCTGGACGTGAATTATATTACGGCGCAGCTTTGCGGCGGCGGACTGATGCTGGGAGCTTTCTTTATGGCGACGGATTATGTTACGTCTCCCATTACGCCAAACGGCAGGATTTTATTCGGTATCTGCCTGGGTGTTTTGACCGGAATCTTCCGTATGTTCGGAGCAAATGCAGAAGGTGTTTCCTTTGCGATTATTTTGAGCAACCTTCTGGTGCCGATGATTGAGAAGATTACGATACCGAGAGCTTTTGGACAGGTAAAGGAGGGGAAAAAGCATGAATAAGAAAATTGTGCATGACGCGTTGATCTTAACGGCATTTACCCTGGTACTTGGATTTGTTCTGGGACTTGTCTATGAGATTACAAAAGAACCGATTGCAGCGGCAGACGCGGCTACGGCTCAGGCAGCATACAAGGAAGTATTCCAGGATGCGGACAGCTTTGAGGCTTATGCTGAGTTTGACAAGGAAGCAGCGGTTTCCCTTATGGAAGAAAACGGATACAACGATGAGATTACCGATGTTCAGCTGGCAAAAGGCAGTGACGGCAGTACATTGGGGTATGTCATTACTGTGCTGGCAAAAGACGGCAGCCAGGCGAATATTACATTTTCCGTAGGAATTGCAGCAGACGGCACGGTCAACGGTTATTCCATTACCAGCATTGCCGAGACGCCGGGACTGGGAGACAAAGCAAAGAACGAAGAATTTTACAGCCAGTTCCAGAATAAACAGGTAGAGAAGTTTGACGTTGTAAAACAGGCTCCTGTTTCTGACAGTGAAATTGAAGCAATCTCCGGGGCAACCATTACCTCCAGAGCAATGACAAACGGCGTAAATGCTTCGATTACTTATTTTGAAACTGTTTTGGAAGGAGGCGCAGAATAATGAATAAATATATGGAACGTTTGTATAACGGTATCATTAAGGAAAATCCTACCTTCGTTCTGATGCTGGGTATGTGTCCCACCCTTGCGGTTACCACTTCAGCAATGAATGGTCTTGGTATGGGACTTTCCACGACGCTGGTACTTGTATTTTCCAATCTGTTAATATCTGCATTCCGTAAGGTGATTCCCGACGGTGTGCGTATGCCGGCTTTTATCGTAATCGTAGCGTCTCTTGTTACGGTGGTGGAATTTTTGATGAAAGCATATACGCCGGCTTTGTCTGTACAGCTTGGCGTGTATATTCCTTTGATCGTTGTAAACTGTATTATCCTCGGCCGTGCGGAAAGCTATGCCTCCAAGAATCCCATTACGCCGTCGATCTTTGACGGGATCGGCATGGGACTTGGATTTACTTTCGGTCTTACCTGCATCGGTATTATCCGTGAGGTTTTGGGCGCAGGACAGTTGTTCGGCGTACAGATTCTTTCTCTGGACTGGTTTACGCCGATTACGATTTTTGTTATGGCGCCGGGAGCCTTTCTGGTGCTGGCATTTCTTGTAGCTATCATGAATATTGTCAGAGAAAAAATGGATGCAAAGGGCAAGCCTCTTGCAGCTCCGTCTGGATGTCTGACAGGTGATTGTGCTCATTGCGGTCAGTCTGCAATGTGTACCGGAAAAAAATCAGAATAGGAGGATAGATACGGATGAAAACATTATTA
>CANODN010000234.1 GCA_947564765.1 uncultured Roseburia sp.
AAAACGGAGCTGCTGCTCCAGTAGATTATTCATCTACTTTTGCGACAGCCCCTTCTCTTTATTCATACCTGTAAATAATCAAACTACTATTTACTCAGCTTCCAGTGCATTACTTGCTGTTTATCGCCGCCTGTGCCGCAGCCAGCCTAGCGATCGGAACTCTGAACGGCGAGCAGGAGACATAATCCAAGCCAATCTTGTGACAGAACTCTACGGAGGACGGATCGCCGCCGTGCTCACCGCAGATACCGATATGAAGGCTTTCGTTTACTGGTTTACCAAGTTTAATTGCTGTCTCCATTAATTTTCCAACACCCGTCTGGTCAAGCTTTGCAAAAGGATCGCTCTCTAAGATTTTAGCGTCATAGTATGCCGTTAAGAATTTTCCTGCGTCATCACGGGAGAATCCATAAGTCATCTGCGTCAGGTCATTCGTCCCGAAACAGAAGAAGTCGGCTTCTTTTGCAATTTCATCTGCTGTAAGAGCCGCGCGTGGAATTTCAATCATCGTTCCAACTTCATATTCCAGATTTACGCCGGCTGCAGCGATTTCAGCGTCTGCAGCTTCCACGACAGCCTTCTTTACATATTTTAACTCTTTCAGTTCGCAGATAAGCGGAATCATAATTTCCGGTTTTACCGTCCATTCCGGATGTGCGTTCTGTACTTTGATTGCTGCGCGGATCACAGCTTTTGTCTGCATCTTCGCAATTTCAGGATACGTTACAGCAAGACGGCAGCCTCTGTGTCCCATCATTGGGTTAAATTCATGCAGGGATGCAATCAGTGCATTGATGTCTTCTACAGATTTGCCCTGTGCGTCTGCCAGTTTTTTGATGTCTTCTTCTTCTGTTGGAACAAATTCGTGCAGAGGCGGATCAAGGAAACGAATCGTCACAGGGGTGCCTTCCAAAGCTTCATATAAAGCTTCAAAATCACTCTGCTGATAAGGTAAAATCTTTTCCAGTGCGGCTTCTCTTTCTTCTAAGGTATCTGCACAGATCATTTCGCGGAATGCGGCGATTCTGTTTTCGTCAAAGAACATATGCTCCGTACGGCAAAGGCCAATCCCTTCCGCGCCAAGCTCACGCGCTTTCTTTGCGTCTGTCGGAGTGTCTGCGTTTGTGCGGACTTTCAGTCTGCGGAACTTGTCCGCCCATGTCATAATTCTTCCAAATTCTCCGGCAATTGTAGCGTCAACCGTCGGGATAATGCCGTCATAAATATTTCCGGTTGTGCCGTCAATGGAAATAGCGTCGCCTTCGTGATATACTTTGCCGGCAAGCGTGAATTGCTTGTTTTCTTCATCCATACTGATGTCTCCGCAGCCGGATACGCAGCAGGTTCCCATTCCGCGGGCAACTACAGCCGCATGGCTTGTCATGCCGCCCCGGACAGTCAGAACGCCCTGCGCCGCTTTCATTCCGGTAATGTCTTCCGGAGACGTCTCAAGGCGCACCAGTACGACTTTTTCGCCTCTTTCATGCCAGCTTTCCGCATCTTCTGCAGAGAATACGATTTTTCCGCATGCGGCTCCGGGAGAAGCTCCAAGTCCTTTGCCAACCGGAACGGCTTCTTTTAATTTCGCCGTATCAAACTGCGGATGCAGCAAAGTGTCCAGATTGCGGGGATCGATCATAGCCACAGCTTCTTCTTCTGTGCGCATTCCTTCATCTACCAGGTCACATGCAATTTTAAGGGCAGCCTGAGCCGTCCGTTTGCCGCTTCTTGTCTGAAGCATATAAAGTTTTTTATTTTCAACGGTAAACTCCATATCCTGCATATCTCTGTAATGGTTTTCCAGAGTCTGACAGACATTTGTAAACTGGGCAAATGCTTCCGGGAACTCTTCCTCCATCCGGGCAATCGGCATCGGTGTGCGAACGCCTGCGACAACGTCTTCACCCTGTGCGTTGATTAAAAACTCACCCATCAGTTTTTTCTCGCCGGTTGCAGGATCTCTGGTGAATGCAACGCCTGTGCCGCAGTCGTCTCCCATATTGCCAAAGGCCATACTCTGAACGTTTACAGCGGTTCCCCAGGAATATGGGATGTCGTTATCGCGGCGGTATACGTTTGCACGCGGGTTGTCCCAGGAACGGAAAACGGCTTTCACTGCGCCCATTAGCTGCTCTTTTGGATCATCCGGAAAATCCTGTCCGATTTTTGCTTTGTATTCTGCTTTAAACTGCCCTGCCAGCTCTTTTAAATCATCAGCCGTAAGATCAACGTCGAAAGTAACGCCTTTTTCGGATTTCATCTTGTCAATCAGTTCTTCAAAATACTTCTTTCCGACTTCCATAACGACGTCTGAATACATTTGAATAAATCTGCGGTAGCAGTCCCATGCCCATCGTGCATTGTTGGATTTCTCCGCAATTACGCCAACCACTTCTTCGTTCAGCCCGAGGTTTAAAATGGTATCCATCATTCCCGGCATGGAAGCTCTTGCTCCGGAACGTACGGATACGAGAAGAGGATTTTCCTTATCGCCGAATTTTTTCCCGGTAATTTCCTCCATTTTAATAATATGCTCGTTGATTTGTCCCTGAATCTCGTCGTTGATTTCGCGGTTGTCTTCGTAGTACTGTGTGCAGGCTTCCGTTGTAATTGTAAAACCCTGCGGCACCGGAAGGCCAAGGCTTGTCATTTCTGCTAAATTTGCACCTTTTCCGCCAAGAAGCTCTCTCATATCAGCATTTCCTTCGCTGAAAAGGTAAACCCATTTGTTTGCCATGTTGTTTTCTCCTCCTAAATTTAATTTTATCAACTGACTTACATATCTTTATTTTACCATATATTTCTATGAAATCAATCATTTTTGCAGTATTTTAAGCTGTTTTCAGAAAATAAGGCAAAAGGAAGATAGAAGTAGTTTTTGTTTTTTGGATTAGGATAAAAAATGATTTTGTTCTCTCATTTCTGTTTCAGTAAAATGTGGAAAAGTACTTTACGAATAAGAGAAAATATGCGAAAATAAAACCAGTATGCAGAATCTGTCGTTATCTGCAGCTATATAATGTTTAATCGAAAGGAGTCTTACAATGATTTACACGAAGGAAGTCGAAAATATGTGTCCTGTAGCAAAGGGCGCAAAACATGAACCAGCCCCAATTCCGGAAGAAGGCAAGTGGGTGCATTCCAAAAAAATTGAAGATATTTCAGGATTTACGCACGGCATTGGCTGGTGTGCGCCGCAGCAGGGAGCCTGCAAGCTGTCTTTAAACGTAAAGAACGGCGTAATTGAAGAGGCTTTGGTTGAGACAATCGGATGTTCCGGCATGACCCATTCCGCAGCGATGGCGGCAGAAATTTTACAGGGAAAGACAATCCTTGAAGCGTTAAATACAGACCTTGTCTGCGATGCAATCAATACGGCTATGCGAGAGCTGTTTTTACAGATTGTTTACGGACGTACTCAGAGTGCATTTTCAGATGACGGGCTTGCAATCGGAGCTGGTCTTGAGGATTTGGGAAAGGGACTCCGGTCTCAGGTTGGAACCATGTATGCGACCAAGGAAAAAGGCGTTCGTTACCTGGAAATGGCAGAAGGATATGTTACAGGCATTGCGC
>CANODN010000235.1 GCA_947564765.1 uncultured Roseburia sp.
AAGCCTTTCATATGGGCCGTAAAGGTTCCCGTCACAAAATTGCCGGATGCCTTTAAATATCTGCCTTTTTTGGAAAGCTCAATCTTTCCTTCTGCAATCAAAGCATTTAAAACCTCTTCCAATTCCAGTCTTTGTTCCTTTGGAACGGAAAGCAGCATTGCCATTTCTTTTATTTTCATCGGCACATATAAGTCATCACAAATCAATTCATAAATCATTTTTTTTCGTTGTTCAAATTGTTTTTTTTCCATAGATAACTCCATAAATTAAATGAAGCCTGCATTTGGCAGGCTTCGCTGCTGCCGCATCTGCGACAGTCTCACTCAATTAAAAGCTTCCGATATTCAGAACTGCAGAAATTACTAAAAACAGAACAACCAACACTCTGGTGATCTTTACAAGCATTCCCTCCATGGAACGTCCTTTGTTCTTGCCCCAATAAGTATCTGCCGCACCTGCAATGGCTCCTAAGCCTGCTGATTTTCCTTCCTGCATCAGAATAATCACTGTCAATACCAGACATATCAAAATAAATACCACTGTTACAATTGTCTTCACTACTGCCACGGGTAATACCTCCTGTCATCCGTTCGTTTCATAATTCTCATAACTTTTGATAGTATAGCATATGCCTGCTGATTTTTCAACAGTTATTTTTCAGAAGAGCCATGCACCGGTCTACGATTTTCCGCAGCTTGTCATTCTCCTGCTTCAGCTGACGGAACAATTGGTCCATATAACCTGTATCAATTTCAGGCAGCACCATATCCTCCAAAAGTTCCGTATAAAAAGGCGTCTTCTTGGCATATTCCCACCAAAACTGCTCTAATTTGTAACGAACCTCTTTGTGACGCCATGGCTTTGGACCTGCATAATGCAAAATGGCCGTATGCTCTCTCACCCAGGAAACATCATACCCAATATTATAAGCCGTTCTTGCTGCCAGATTAAATTTCTCTGCATCTACATATTTTACATCATTCCAGAACAAATAATTCAGTAAATCCTGATCATGGAATACCAATTCCTCTTTGTGTGCCAATGCCTCTTTCATAAAAAAAGAAAAATCACAAGCCAAACGTAATTTTTTCAGATTCAACAGCAGAACGCCGGCATTAAAATACTGAAAACCCTCTTTTTCTCTCAATTCTGCAAAAAGCCCTGACTTCGCGGCATGTTCTGCCGAAACAGCAGTTCCGTCTTTACAGATAACAAAGGATTTTCCTTCAAAATCCGTCTCGTAGAGTTCCTGCAGGGACTGCAAAACCACCATGTCCGCATCCAGATACAGCACCCTCTCCAGATCCGGAGGAAGCAGATCCGGCAGTGCAAGACGAAAATATGTCTCCACCGTAATCATTTCATTAGACGGCAGTTCTTTTGGAAATTTCTCCATATCAATTCGGATAAAATGAAAATATCCTCCATATTCTTCCACCAGCTTTTTTACGATTTCGATCTGCTCTTCATGGAAATCGGCAGACAGCAGATATATGCTGCATGGTTCATTCTGCCCCGTATTATTTTCCAGCAAAGACGTCAGCATGACATATAAATATTTTACAAAAGCTCCGTTCGCTGCAACTGCAATATTCATAAAAGACTTTCCTTTCTCCGACATATCATTTTTCCCACATCTTTCAACGTTTTGCAAAACACCCTTTCCCTAACAAGGCAGCTGATGAAGATAATTCATAATCTCCTGATTGTCTAAAATATCCGTTTTCAGCTCTTTCGCCCGGTTCTGCCAGGTATGGTTTTCTTTCGCCTTCCGATATCCTCTGTCCGCAATGTCCTGTAACAGCAAATCATCTTTTAACAGTTCTTTCATCTGCGCCGGCAAAGAGGAAATCTCCGGCAGCTCAAACATCACAAGCTCCCTCTCATCTATTTGATCCGAATGTAAAAATCCACAGAATTCTTCTTTCATATAAACAGAGGTATCTGAAACTGTGACTGCCCCCTGGAGCATTCCGTTAAACACCCGGTCATGAGTGCCGTCTTTAAACCAGGTCATTGTGCTCAAAACAATTTTTGCATCCTTCATTTTTTCTACAATTTCTTCTGCGCTCACTCTTCCGCCGTAACTCACATTGGGCCGGTTGATCCAGCTGCAGTTCTCCCAGCCTGCTCCATACAGCATAATTTCGATTCCACTTTCCGCCAAAATGCGAATCGTCTTTTCCCGAAAATAAGAAACTGCATACAGATCTATAAAATGCAAATCTGCAATGACTTCTGCCAGTTTTGTATCTTCATATTGAATGCCCTGCTCCAAAAGCACTTCCTCCAATACCTCTTCCGTCGTTCTGTGGGGATATTCAATTAATCTCTGATAGGTCGTTTCACAGACTTTTTTCACATTGATATCCGAATACTTTGACAAATCCGGAATCATCTTTTCCGCAAAGGAGCTTGAGAGCCCTCCGGCATACAATACATCGATATTTCTTTCTTTTATGGGAGGTTTTGCGCCTCCTGTTTCCTTTCCCCCATGGGGCAGATAACCGACAATGGGTATATTGGGATAAAAACGGCTGACATAATTCATATGATTCCTGTCTGTGCAGAGCACGACGGCATTTCGGGGCGCCGCCGCCAGCGCCGTATGATAGCAGAAAGGATGATCCATTAAAATATTAATACAGGGAATGTGCAATTCCTCCCAGATATTTTTTCCCGGATGCAATTCCATGTTAAAACCGAGATTGTTAAAGGTAATGGCCGCCTCAACCGGCTGTTCTATAAACTGAACCAGTTTTTTTAAACTCTCTCCCATTTCCCTTACATCAAAAATCATCGTTTCATATTCCAAATGTTCAAATTCTCTTTTTAACTCATAGATAAACAAATCCAGCGTATCGTATACGCCGACAAAAAACAGCAGACGTTTCATTTCCACTCACCCGTTCATTTTTATTTTTTGCAGCAGCTCCATCGTTTACAATCAAGCGTTATTTCCTTCCAACAACTGTTTTAATCGCTCATTTTCCAAAAGAAGCTCCTGGGATATGGACGCCAGTTTCGTCAGTTTTTCCATACCCTCTCTGTATGCTGTCTCTATTTCCAGACAATGTTTGGTCAAAAGCCGAATGGTCTGTCGCATATTTACCGTCCGCTCCACATATACCTTTTGATAAAGCTCCCGTTTTGGCAGCAATCTGCCATTGCATTTCTCCTCTGCACTCTCTATAAATGTCTGGCAGGAACGAATCAGGTTATTCCTAAGCTCCTGTATCTTCGTACTGCTGTCCTCCGGTTTCGACAATGCTGAATCTGCTTTTCCCTCCAGTATTTCCTGTTCCCGGAAACAGGGGCAGAATTCTGCAAAATCCGTAAGTCTTGCATAATAATCCTCGTCATAATTCCCGATCAAAATCACAGGCGTACCAAGTGCAATGGAAGGCAGGGCACAATGCAGTCTCGTAGTAATCACCAGTTTTGCTCCCTGATAAGCCTTTAAATAAGATTCTACCTTATGTTCTCTTTCTTCCCAGCAGCTTCCGACTTCTTCCGGAGGAATGGTATGTGTTTTTAAGACAATGTTTTGATTCGAAAACA